>NZ_MVAD01000003.1:300000-528991 GCF_002007115.1 Massilia sp. KIM
TCCGGCGACAGGCCGCTGGTGGCGCGTTCGGCGCGGCGCAGCAGCGCGCCAAGGGGCCAGGCCAGCAGGGTGCAGGCCAGCACCAGGAAGGACAGCAGCAGGATGCTCACGTTGAGCGGGGCCGAGCGCAGGAAGTGGGCTTCCTGCATCACCGACACCGGGTTGTCGCTGTCGATCACGGTCTTGACCCCGTCCACCGTCTTGAGGGTCAGCATCTGGGCGCCGCCGACCTTCTGCCACAGCTGCGGGCCGATCTCGCGGAAGGTGACCGGCTCGCCCAGGGCGTCGGGCGCGGTGATGGTGCCGTCCGGGTTGGCGGTGATGACCGATTGCTCCAGCAGGTAGAAGAAGCGCAGGAAGCCGTGATCGACCCGGCGCGAGCTCTGGTAGCGGCCGGCGATCTCCTGGGCGTCGGCGGCGGCCGAGGCCAGGGTCGGCGCTTCCTTGGCGGCGGGAGCCGGGAAGTAGCGGTCCATGAAGCCGTCCATCAGCTCCTTGCGCGCGCCGTACACGGCCGAGTCCTTGCCGCGGCTGTTGTAGGTGAAGAAGATGCCCACGTTCTCTTCCGGGATCAGGTTCATCTCGGTGTGGAAGACGATGGTGTCGCCGCCGTGGCCGAGCAGCACGCGGCCGTTCTGCAGCACCCGGAAGAAGCCGTGCGCCATCACGCCGAAGCCCGGCGGGGCATCGTGGGTGGGGCTGTGCATGCGCGCCGTGGTGGCGGCGTCCAGCAACTGGACGCCGTCCACGCTGCCGCGCTGCAGGTGGGCCAGCATGAAGCGCGTCATGTCGGCCGCGGTGGTGGTCATGGAACCGGCCGGCGCGGTGATCACCAGCTCGAAGGGCGAAGGCGGCTCGGCGATGGTGTGGTAACCCTGGGACGGCTGGCCCGGGAAGCCCTTGGGCAGGGGCTGGGCGAAGGTCGAGTGGCGCATCCCGAGCGGCTTGAAGACGTGCTGCTCGACGTAGCGCTCGAAGGGCATGCCGGACACGCGCTGCACGATGTAGCCGGCCAGCGCCACGCCGTAGTTGGAATAGGCCGGCACCGTGCCCGGCGCGAACAGCATCGGCCGTGGATGCTCCTTCAGGTAGGTTTCGGTGCTCTGGGCCTGCCCGGGATCATAGCCCAGCAGGTCCTTCAGTCCTTCCTCGAAGCCGGCGCGGTGGTTCATCAGGTCGCGCATGGTGATCGGCTTGCCGTAGGCTTCCTCGATCCGGAAGTCGAGGTAGTCGTTGACGTTGCGGTCGAGGTCGATCTTGCCCTGGGCGACCAGTTGCATCACGGCGGTCCAGGTGAAGACCTTGGCGGTCGAGCCGATCCGCACCAGGCTGGCGGCGGGGTCCATCGGCGCCTTGGCCTCGACATCGGCCAGGCCGTAGCCCTTCTGCAGCAGCACCTTACCGTCCTTGACCACGCTGATCACCATGCCGGCGATCTGGCCGCTCTTGAGCGAGTAAGGCACCCGCCCGTCGAGCCAAGCCTCGAGGTCGGCCGCGTCCAGCATGCGGCCGCCCGCCGGCGCGGCGCCATTGCCGGCGCTGGGGGCCGGCGCCTGCGGCAGCTGCGGCCCGGCGCCGCGGGCCTGGTCGGCGATGGCGCCGGCCTTGTCCTTCGCGGCCGCGCCGGGCTTGGGAGTGGCGGCAAGGTCCGTAGGCGCCGTCTGCGCGGCCGCCGGCGCCGCCGCGGCGGCCGGCAGCGAGGCAGTGGCGAGCAGCGCGGCGGCTGCGATCAGGAACAGGAAGTGGGAACGCGCGCTCATCGGGTCCTCGGGTCAGTAGTGGGGATTGAAACTCAGCAGCCGGTGGTAGAGGCCGACCGCCGTCAGGATCGCGAAGCTCAGCACCCACAGCGCGGGCAGCGCCATGTCCTTCTTCGCGCCCGAGGCCAGCACCGTGCGCGCATGCCACAGCGCCACGCCCAGGCCGCCGAGGAAGCCGACGAAGCTGCTGGCCTGGGCCAGGACCAGCAGCAGGCTCGGATCGCTCTTCTCCATCTGCACGAAGCTCAGGGTCCACAGGGCGACGCTGAGCAGGACCACGCCGCAGGCCAGGCGCAGCCAGGTGAGCGTACGCGGCGGCTTGGGCAGGCCGTGGCGGCGGCGGATGCGCGCCGCCACCGGCCAGGCCAGCAGCGTGAGCAGGGCCACCAGGAGCGCGCCGAGCAAGAGCAGCAGCATGACGCTGCTGGCCATGAAGGGCACCGGCTCGAACACGAAGGCGAAGACATAGGGCTCCAGGCCCCAGCGTTTGATCTTGCCGTCTTCCACGATCGCCTGCAGGCGGCGCTTGCCATGCTCTTCCTGCCACAGGAAGGGCTTGATCTCGCGGAAGGTGCTGCGGCTGCCGCCGAGTTCGATCGCCACCCGGCCGCCCTCGACCGCTTCGATCTTGAGTGGGCTGATCAACTGCAGGATGGACAGGAAGGTCGAGTCGGCGCGCCGCGAGTTGCGGTAGGCGCCGGCCAGCATGGCGGCGTGCTGCTCGGCCGTGGCCTGGTCGACGCCGGCAGCCAGGGGTGCGCGGGTGTCGGGCAGGTAGCGGTCGGCGAAGCCCTGGTAGAGGCGTTCGCGCAGCCATTTGCCGAGATCATGGCGGCCGGCCGCGTTGACCGACACGTACAGGCCGATGCCCTCGTCCGGCAACAGGATCAGGTCGGAGTGGAACAGGTTGGTGTCGCCGCCGTGGCCGAGCGCGCGGCGGCCGTTCAGGTCCTGCTGGTAGAAGCCCAGGCCGATGCCGTTCAGGTCGGGCATGCCGCGCGTGATGGTGGTGTGCATCAGCTTGACGGTCTCGGGACGCAGGATGCGCTGGCCGTCCAGCTCACCTCCCTGCAGGAAGGCGAGCATGAAGCGCGCCATGTCGCTGCCGGGCGCGGACAGGCTGCCGGCCGGCGGCATGCTGACGATCTCGAAGCCCTTGGGTTCCTCGTCCGCGCTCATGTAGCCCTCGGACATCTGGCCGCGCAGGGCCTGGGGCAGCGGCTGGCGGAAGGTCGACTGCTTCATGCCCAGCGGCGCGAAGATGCGCTGCTCGACATAGTCGTCGAAAGGCTGGCCGCTGACGCGTTCCACGATGTAGCCGGCCAGCGAGGTGGCCCAGTTCGAGTAGCCCTGGGTGGTGCCCGGGTCGTAGAGATAAGGCGGGATATAGCCCTTGAGGACCTTGCCGTTGTCGGGCGTGTACTGGTCGTAGACGATCAGCCGGCGGCCGGTCTCCTCCAGGCCGGTGGTGTGGGTCATCACGTGGCGCAGGGTCAGGAACTTGCCGTTGCGCGCAGGGACCTGGAAGTCGAGGTAGCGGTTCAGGTCCGCATCGAGATCGAGCTTGCCCTGCTCCACCAGCTGCATCACGGCGGTCCAGGTGAACAGCTTGGAGATCGAGCCGGGGCGGAACAGGGTCCGGTTCGGATCGACCGGCACCGATCCCTTCCAGTCGGCGAATCCATAGCCCTTCTCGAGCAGCGGCTTGCCGTCCTTGACCACCACCACGATGGCGCCGGGCACCCCGGCGGTGCGCAGCGCGCTGGGCATCAGGCCGTCGAGCCAGGTCTCGAGGTCCGCGGCGCTGAGCGCGCGCGCCGCGCCGGTGGCGGCGGGCGGCGCGGCCGCGGCGGGCGGGGCCACCGAACCGGAGGGCGAAGGAGCGGGCTCCTGGGCCAGGGCCGGCAGCAGGAAGGCGGCGCCCAGCAGGAGCATGGCCGCGCGCAGGCGGGCGAGCAGGAGGCCCTTCATCAGAAGGCCCTCGTCAGGTTGAGGCCAATGGTGCGCGGCTGGACCGGTGTGACGCGCAGCGGGCCGCCGAAGGCGGTAAGCGCGGTGTCGGCGCTGCTCACGGCGCGCTTGTCGGCCAGGTTGCGCACGAAGGCGCCGAGCTGCCAGCCACGCAGGTCCACGCCGGCCTGCAGGTCGGCCAGGGTGTAGCTGGACATGCGGAAGTTCGGCACCGAGGTTTCCGGCGAGTCGAAGCCGGCATTGCGCTTGCCCACATGGCGCACGCCGAAGCCGGCCCAGGCGGGGTAGCCGCCCAGTGCGAACTCGTAGCGCGCGCCCAGGTTGGCCGAGACGCGCGCGGTGTTCGGCAGGCGCGCGCCCGACATGCCGAGCGCCGGGGCGTCCTCGGTCAGCGTTGCGTCGGTCCAGGCCAGGCTGCCGTCCAGGCTGAGGCGGTCGTCGAGCTTGTAGCGCAGCGCCAGTTCCAGGCCCCTGGATTCGGCTTCGCCGGCATTCCCGGTCAGGGTGGTGGCGCCGATCGCGATCGGCTGCTGCAAGTCGTCCCAGCGGATGTCGAACAGCGCGGCCTCGACGAACAGGCGGCGGTCCAGCAGGTCGGCCTTGTAGCCGATCTCGTAGCTCCACAGCTTGTCGGGCTGGAAGGTGGTCGGCGCACCCGGGATCACCTGGCCGTTCTGGTCGATCGCCGGCGGATTCGGGCCGCCCGGACGATAGCCGCTGGCGGCACGGAAGTAGACGCTGCTGGTCTTGTCGATCGAGTAGCGGGCGGTGGCCAGGTAGGTCTTGGAGCTGTCCTTGCCCGAGGATTCGAAGTCGCGCACGCCATTGGTCAGGGTGCCGTAGGTCTGGCGGTTGCGGGCCGAGCGCGCGCCCACCGTGAACGACCAGGCGGCGCTCGGGTTCCAGGTCAGGTCGCCGTAGACGGCATTTTCCTGGAACAGCGAGGGCTGGCTCGAGCGCACGAAGTCGGTTTCCGTATTGTCCGGCAACTGGGCGTAGAGACGCTGGTCACGGCTGCCGGTTTCCTTGTTGTGGTAGAAGCCGAGCAGCCATTCGAGCGGACCGCGGCTTGAAGTCAGGCGCACTTCGGCGGTGCGCTTGCGCAGGTCGATGTCGTTGTCGAGGCCACCGAAGTTGAGGCCTTCGCTGCCGAGGATGTCGGTGGCGTCGAGCGCGGTCTCGCCCTCGAAGCGCTGGGCCGAGGCGATCACGTTCAGGCGCGCCCAGCCCATCTCGTACTCGACCGCACCCGAGACCACCCCGGTCTTGATCTTGTAGGGTTCGTCGCGGTAGAGCTGGTGGGTCAGGTCGCCGTACAGGGGCTGGCCGGTGGCGATGTCGTACTGGGCGATGCTGGTGCCGTCGCGCTCGATGTTCTGCTGGGTGGCGGTCAGGCGCACGCGCAGCTTGTTGCTGGGGTCGAAGAGCACCGACACCCGCACGCCGCGGGTGTCGCCCTCGTTGGCGTGGTCGGCGTTGACCCGGCCGACCGAACGGATGTAGCCGCCGTCATGCTCGTTGAAGGCCGCCACCCGCAGCGCGGCCACGCCTTCCTGCAGCGGCACGTTGAACACCGCATTCTCGGTGTGGCCGACGCCGCCGTTCCTGCTCTTGCGGATCGCCAGCCCGGCCTTGCCCGAGAAGCCGCTCGGATCGGGATCGTTGGTCACGTACTTGAGCAGGCCGCCCATGGCGCCGGCGCCGTACAGGGTGCCCTGGGGACCGCGCAGCAGTTCCACGTGGTGCAGGTCGAGCAGCGACAGGTCGAGGGCCGACACCGCTTCGCCGACGAAGCTGGTGCTGGAGCCGAAGGCCACGTCGTCGATATAGATGCCGACCGTCGGCGCGCTCATGCTGCCCACCGAGACGCCGCGGATCTCCACCTGGCCGCGCCCCGGGCCGCCGTCGCTGGAGACGTGGACGCCCGGCAGGGTGCCGACGTAGTCGCTCAGCGAGGCCGCGCCGGACTGTTCCAGCACCTCGGTGCTGATGGTCTCCACGCGCAGCGGCACGTCGCGGATCGGTTCGCGGCGGCGGGTGGCGGTGACGGTGACGACCTCGGTCCTGTTCGATGCGGCGGCGGGAGCGCTGGGGGTGCTGGCGGCGGGCGCCGGCGCGGGTGCGGGTGTGGCTTCCTGCTGCTCCTGGGCCAGGGCCTGGGCGCAGGTGAGGGAGACGAGGGTGGCGGCGGCGAGGGAAACCGCGCGGCACCGTGCAAGACCGCTGGCCGGGCGCCGCCCGAGCGCGAGGTCGTTTGTTCCGGTATTCGACAGCTGCAAAACGCTTCGGTACATGGTGCACTCCTGGTGATGGGGACCGCGGTCAATACGTTTTCAAAATACTACATTATTTTCTGAATATCTATCAAACAGAAAAAATATAACTGTTGTTTTCTGTATTTGAAAATTCGACGGCGAGTGCGGGCCTGGCCGGAAAATCGCGCGAAGCGGCAGGAAGTGCGCTCCCAGGCCTCCCCCTTCGGGGCGGCCCAGGGCGGGAAAGGCGGAGGAAACTCAGGAAGCGGCCGCCAGCAGGCGGCGCACCGGCGGGCGGGCGGAGGAATCGCGCACCACGAGCTGGCCCCGCAGGCGCTCGCGGCGGCGCGGCGGCTGTTCGCCGCGGATGCGCTGCAGCAGCAGCGCCGTCAGTGCATGTCCCATCTGGTAGATCGGCTGGGTCACCGTGCTCAGGCGCGGCGTGGAGAACGCGGCCATCTCCAGGCCGCAGGCGCCGACCACCGACAGGTCCTCGGGCACGCGCAGGCCGGCTTCCTGCGCCGCGCGCAGGGCGCCCAGCGCCATCAGGTCGCTGCAGGCGAACAGCGCGGTCGGCGCGCGGTCCAGCGCGAGCAGACGGCGCGCGCCCTCGTGCCCGCCCTGGCAGTCGGGCGCGACGTGCGCCACGCAGGCGGGGTCCAGGCCGAGTCCCGCCTCGTCCAGGGCGCGGCGGCAGCCGGCCAGGCGCTCCCGCGTGGCCGGGTGGCGCGCCGGACCGGCCAGGCAGGCGATGCGCTTGTGGCCGAGCTCGAGCAGGTGGCGGGTGGCGGCGTAGCCGGTGGCTTCGTGATCGAGGCCGATGAGGTCGAGATCGGCCGCGACGTCGTGGTCGGCCAGCACGACCGGCACGCGCTGGCCGGCCAGCAGCGGCGCCAGTTCGTCGCGGGCGCTGCCGGCCACCAGCACCAGGCCGTCGATGCGGCGCTCGATCAGGCCGCGCAGGTGGGCCGCCTGGCGCTGCGGGTCGTCGTAGCCATTGCACAGCATGATGGTGTAGCCGGCCGCGAAGGCGGCGTCCTCGATCCCGCGCAGCAGTTCGGCGATGGCGGGGTCGGTGTTGTCGGGCACCGAGACGCCGATGGTATGGGTCTTGTCGTTCTTGAGGCTGCGCGCCACGGCGCTCGGGATGTAGCGCATCTCGTCGATCACCGCCAGCACCCGCTGGCGAACGTCTTCGCTGACTGCGCGCGTATTGTTGATGACGTGCGAGACGGTGGAGGTGGAAACCCCTGCCCGCTCCGCGACCTGCTTCATTGTTGCCATCCAGCCTCCTTAGCGCGGCATTATGACCTGAACGTTACAAGACGGGCAATGTGTATGTACTCACAACAGGGCGGATCACCCGATCCGGATTGTGTACAATCGATCAATCCCCACCTATGGTGGGCGCGACGGCCAGTGGCCATCCGCCCGCGGTGCGATCGATGGCCGCGGTGTATTCCTCTCACCCTGTCCCCAACAAGGAGTGTGTATGGCAATCAGTCTTCAGAAAGGCGGCAACGTCAACCTGAGCAAGGAAGCGCCCGGCCTCACCCGCGTGATCATCGGCCTGGGATGGGACCCGCGCTCCACCGACGGCGCGCCCTTCGACCTGGACGGCAGCGCCTTCCTGCTCAAGAGCGACGGCAAGGTGCGCGCCGATACCGACTTCATCTTCTACAACAACCTCAAGTCGCCCGAGGGCTCGGTCGTGCACGCGGGCGACAACACCACCGGCATGGGCGCCGGCGACGACGAGAAGATCGCGGTCGACCTGGCGCGCGTGCCGCCCGAGATCGAGAAGATCTCGTTCTGCGTGACCATCCACGACGCGGACGCGCGGCGCCAGAACTTCGGCATGGTCAGCAAGGCCTACATCCGCTGCCTGAACGCCAGCGGCGACACCGAGATCGCCCGCTACGACCTGTCCGAGGACAGCTCGACCGAAACCGCGATGATCTTCGGCGAACTGTATCGCCACGGCGCCGAATGGAAGTTCCGCGCCGTCGGCCAGGGCTTCAAGGGCGGGCTCGGACCGCTCGCCCGTTCCTTCGGCGTCAACGTCTGACCCGCGGGCGGCCGCCGCGCGCGGCCGCCTTTTTCCACTCTTCTTCGAGCACTGCATGCGTGTCTGGTACAACAGGACGTTTTCGTCCGTCTACGCCGCGATCAAACTGGTCCGCGAGGCCGATACCGAAGGCCGTTTCACCCTCATTCACAGCAATCCCAACCGCCATGCGCCCGCCGGCCGGCTGGCGCACGCATTCCATGGCGAGCCCACCGGGCTGGAACGCGAGGCCTACGTCGACTGGTGCCTGGACTTCTGCCGCAGGCACGCCATCGACATCTTCGTGCCGGGGCGCGAGGCGACCGCGCTGGCGGCCGAGCATGCGCGCTTCGCGCAGGCCGGGGTGCGGGTGCTGAGCGCGGCTTCAGGCCCCGCCCTGCAGCTGCTGCATGACAAGGCGCGCTTCTACCTGGAGACCGACCTGCCGCAGGCGCCGGTGGCGGAATTCCGCCGCTTCGAGAACCTCTCGGAATTCGACGCCGCCTATGCCGCGCTGCGCCCGCGCCACGCCAGGCTGTGCGTGAAGCCTACGCACTCGATCTACGGGCTGGGCTTCGCCGTGATCGACGAGGAGCGCAGCAGCGCCGCCCTCCTGATGGCCGGCGTCGAGTACCACATCGGGCGCGAGGACCTGCGGCGCGGGCTGGCGGAGCTGGGCAGTTTCCGCAGCATGCTGCTGATGGAATACCTGGACGGTCCTGAATACAGCGTCGATTGCGTGGGGGACGAGGGGCGCCTGGTGGTCGCCGTGGTGCGCCGCAAGCTGGGCCAGCCCGGCGCCGGCCAGCTGATCGAGCAGCGCGCCGACATCCTGGAGGCCACCAGCCGGCTGGCTGCCCGCCATCGCCTGAACGGCGTGTTCAACGTCCAGTTCCGCGAAGGCGGCGGCCGTCCGCGCCTGCTCGAGATCAATCCGCGCATGTCGGGCGGGGTCGGCATGGCCTGCGTGGCCGGGCCGAACCTGCCCTGGATCGCCTTGAAGGGTTTCGCCGACGGCTTCGACACGGTGGACGTGCCGGCGGTGCGCGACGGGATCCGCGTGGCCGAGCTGTCGGAAGCGGTGGAGCTGGCATGAACGCGCCCTCCTCTTCCTCGACCCTGGCCTGGCGCAGCGTCGCGCTGCCGACCGGCACCCTGGAACTGCGCCTGGAACGCGGCGCATCCGAGGCCGACGCGCTGCTCGGCTTCGCGGCGCGCGCCAACGCCAAGCGCGGCTTCCTCTTCCTCAGCAAGGTGCTGGGCAAGCACTGGCCGGTGCGCTCCAGCGCGATGCTCGCCATCCACGAGCGCCTGGCCGCCACCGTCCCGCAGGTCGATGGGCCGGTGCTCTTCATCGCCATGGCGGAAACGGCGGTCGGCCTGGGCCAGGGCGTGTTCGAGGCCTGGCTGCGCGCCCATCCCGGCCACCCTGCCCTGTTCCTGCACACCACCCGTTATCGGGTCGGCTCCAGCCCGCTGATCGAATTCGAGGAAGCGCACAGCCACGCGCCGCGCCAGTTCCTGCACGAGCCGCAGGACCCGGCGCTGCGCGACCTGCTGCTGGCGGCGCGCACCCTGGTGCTGGTGGACGACGAGGCCAGCACCGGCAACACCTTCGTCAACCTGGCGGCGGCCTGCCGCCGGCTCAACCCCGGCATCCGCCAGGTGCACCTGGCGACCATCACCAACTTCATGGGCGCGCAGGCAAGCAGCGGCCTGGACGCGCGCTTCGGGATGCCGGTGAGCCTGGGCGCCCTGGTCGAGGGCGAGTTCCGCTTCAGCGCAGGGACCTGCGCGCCCGACGGCGGCGTGGCCCAGCGCTTCGACCCGGCGGCCGAGAACGGGGCGAGCGGCGCCTTCGGGCGGCTGGGACTGGCGCGCGCGATGCGCGCGCCGGAGACCTTGGCCGATGATCTGGCGGCGGGCGTGCGGCCGGGTGAGCGCGTGCTGGTGCTGGGCACGGGCGAATTCATGCACGCTTCCACCCTGCTGGGTGCGGCGCTCGAGCGGCGCGGCGTGGAAGTGTGGGTGCAGTCGACCACGCGCTCGCCGATCCTGAGCTGGGGCGCGGTCGGGCATGCGCTGCGCTTCGCCGACAACTATGGCGAAGGCATCGCCAACTTCCTGTACAACGTGCGGCCCGGCCAGTATGACCAGGTCTTCATCTGCCACGAGACTGCCGTGAATCCCGCCCTGCGCGAGCTTGCGGAACTGCTAGGCGCGCGCCTGTTCCACTTCCACAGCGAGGACCGTGTTGAAGAAATTCCTGTTCGCTGACCTGGACGACACCCTGTTCCAGACCTTCGAGAAGTGCGGCGGGGCCGAGGCGCTGGAGCCGGCCGCCTTCTACCAGGACGGCAGCGTGTGTTCCTACACCACCCGCGCCCAGCGCGCCTTTCTCTCCTTCGTGCAGGACGGGATGACCGTGATCCCGACCACGGCGCGCGACCATGGCGCGCTCAGGCGGGTCAACCTGCCCTTCACCAGCTGGGCCGTGATCGACTACGGCGGCGTGATCCTGGAGCCCGGCGGCGGCGTCGACCGGCCCTGGCTGGAGCGCATGCGCGAGGCCATGTCGGCCGCCCTGCCCGGCCTGCAGGAACTGGCCGCCCACATGGACGCGCACGCGGCGCGCAGCGGCTACGCGGGCCGCACCCGCATGATCGAGGATTTCGCCACGCCCTTCTTCCTGGTGCTGAAGGACCCCGAGCGCAACGCCGCGCGCCTGGCGCCGATCGAGCACGAGATCGTGCGGCCCTGGATCGCGGACGGCGACAAGCCTTATTGCGTGCACCGCAACGGCAACAACCTGGCGATCCTGCCCAAGGCACTGGACAAGGCCAACGCCGTGGCCCACGTGACGCGGCAACTGCGCGCCGAGCATGGCGACATCGTCACCTTCGGCATGGGCGACAGCCGCTCGGACGCGCGCTTCATGGCGGCCTGCGACTACGCCATCATCCCGCGCGGCACCCAGCTGGCCGGCCTGACGGTGGAGGCGCTATGAGCTTCTCGGGCAGCTATCGGCAAGAGGACGTGCGCTTCCTGCTGCGGCAGTTGCCGATGGTCGGCTTCGTCGACGTGGACGAGAAGGAAAAGCTGATCCAGTCGGGACGGCGCCATTACAGCCAGATGCTGTCGCCGGAAGCGGCGCCGTCGGCGCGCTACCTGCAGGTGTTCGACGAGGCCTGCCGCGCCAACAACGGGCGCATGGCGCGCGACTGCCTGCGCCTGGCCGCCCTGATCGCCGCGCGGGTGGCGGGCGCGCCGGTGGTGGTGTCGCTGGCGCGGGCCGGCACGCCGGTCGGCGTGGTGGTGACGCGCCTGCTGCGCCAGGTGTTCAAACGCGAGGCAGTCCATTACTCGGTCTCGATCATACGCGACCGCGGCATCGACGCGGCGGCGCTCAGGCACATCCTGGCGCAAGGCCACCGGGCCGAGGACCTTGTGTTTGTCGACGGCTGGACCGGCAAGGGCGTGATCGCGCATGAGCTGCGCACATCCATCGAGGCATTCAATCGCACGCATGGCACGGCGCTCGACGGGGGTCTGTACGTGCTGGCCGACCTCGCCGGGGTGGCGGCCTGCGCGGCATCCAGCGAGGATTACCTGATCCCCTCGTGCATCCTGAACGCGACCGTGTCGGGCCTGGTGAGCCGCACGGTGATGGACGAGGCGATGGGGCCGGACGACTTCCACGGCTGCCTGTTCTATGCGCAGTTCGCACCGCAGGACCGCTCGCGCGACTTCGCCGACGCCCTCACCCGGCTGGCGCTGGAGCAAACGGAAAGGCTAGGCAAAGTGCGGCCGGCCGACGCGCGCGCGGCGGGCGAACGCTCGCGCGCCTTCCTTGCGCAAGTGCGGGCGCGCTACGACATCGCCGACCTCAATCTCATCAAGCCCGGCATCGGCGAGGCGACGCGGGTGCTGCTGCGCCGCGCGCCGCGCCTGCTGCTGCTACGCGATCCGGCCGCCCCCGAGGTGGCCCATCTTGCTTTACTGGCGGAAGAAAAACGGGTGCCGGTCAGCATCGATCCGGCCCTCCCCTACCACGCGGTATCCCTGATCAGGAGCGCATCCGATGCCTAAGCAGTTCAACGAACCCCTCGGCGCCTCGCTGTACGTGCCGGCCACTCACAAGAGCCTGTCCCTGATCGCCAACGGCGCCAAGCTGCAGGAAGCGCGTTCGCTGATCTTCTGCCTCGAGGACGCGGTGGCCGAGCGCGACCTGAGCTGGGCGCTGTTCAACCTCTCCATCGTGCTGGCCCACATGCCGCGCGAAGTGGCGGCCGAGCGCTACGTCCGGGTGCGCAACCCGGAGGTGCTGGCGCGGGTGCTGGCGATGCCCGGCGCGGACAAGCTGGACGGCTTCGTGCTGCCCAAGGTCACGCGGCATAATTTTGAAACCTATTTCCGCATGGTGCGCGACACCCGCCACCTCCTGATGCCGACCCTGGAGACGGCCGAGGTCTTCGACGAGGGCGAGATGCGGATGCTGCGCGCCCTGCTCGATGCGCCGGGCGTGCGCGGCCGCATCCGGGCGCTGCGCATCGGCGGCAACGACCTGCTCGCCCTGCTCGGGCTGCGCCGGCCGCGCGGCATGACGATCTACCGCACCCCGCTCGGGCCGGTGATCGCGCGCCTGGTGACTACCTTCCGGCCCTACGGCTTCGCGCTGACGGCCCCGGTGTTCGAATACCTTGACCTGCCGGAGCTGCTGGACCAGGAAGTGCAGGAAGACCTGGCCTACGGGATGGTCGGCAAGACCGCCATCCACCCGACCCAGATCGCGGCCATCGAGCAGCACTTCAAGGTGAAGGACCAGGACCTGGCGGTGGCGCGCGCCATCCTCGACGATTCGAGCCCTGCGGTGTTCCGCATGAACGACGCTATGTGCGAGATCGCGACCCACCGGGCCTGGGCCGAACGGCTGGTCGAGCAGTCGAAGCTGTTTGGAAGGGTTGGTGGTCCGGCTGCGGATGCGCTGAACTAGGCGGTGCGCCGGACCGGCCTCATTTGGCCTGGTTGGCGCGCTTGGCGGCCGAGCGCCGCAGATAGAGGCGGGCGGCGCCCGGGGCGAAGCAGAGCAGGATCACCGGAAGCATGTCGGCCGTCTCGATGACGCCGTAGTGCAGCATGACGGCTGCCGCCACGGTGGAGAGGGCGAAGACCAGGGCGTAACCGCGCAGCGCGGTCAGGAAGGGAAGCGGACGCATGATGGGTGGCGCCGGCGAGCGGGCCATGGTGATGATGTGCGATTAAACCACGGGATGGATGAGTCGACAATCTGCCTCAAGGACCAGCTTGAGCTGGGATCCGCCGCATGCCTGCGTTGCGGCCAGCGGCTTTGTCTTCGTCGGCGGTGAAATCGTCATGCGCGGAGATGACTTCACGGTAAGGCCGGCGGCCAGGTTTGCGTGAGCGGCCATGCATATAAACTTGGATTCCGGCCTGCGCCGGAATGACGGTTTGGGAGGCGCGGGGCAGAATTTGCGTGCGCGGACATGCATGTGAACTTGGATTCCGGCCTGCGCCGGAATGACGGTACAGGGGGCGCGGGGCGCGGCGCGCGGGGCGCGAGGCGCGGGGCGCGGGGCGCGAGGCGCGGGAGGCGGAGCGCGGAGCAAAAAACAGGATGTCGCTATGCGGACGGTGAGGAGATCGGTGAGGCTGGCGCATGGACTCCAAACGACAAAAAGCCGGGTCACCCTCGGGGATGCCCCGGCTTTCGTGCCCCAGGCGGCGATGCCGCCAAGGCTAAACCGATTACTGCAGCTTGATTTCGACGTCGACGCCAGCCGGCAGGTCCAGCTTCATCAGTGCGTCAACGGTCTTGTCGGTCGGGTCCACGATGTCCATCAGACGCTGGTGCGTACGGATTTCGAACTGGTCGCGCGAGGTCTTGTTCACGTGCGGGGAACGCAGCACGTCGAAGCGCTGGATACGGGTCGGCAGCGGGACCGGGCCCTTGACAACCGCGCCGGTGCGCTTGGCGGTGTCGACGATTTCCAGAGCGGACTGGTCGATCAGCTTGTAGTCAAACGCTTTCAGGCGGATGCGGATTTTCTGGTTCGGAGCGGACATGCTATTTCCTTTAAAAGAGCGTTCCGGCTTGTCGCCGGCAATGTGTACAAAGTATTTCTAAACTGCACAAGAACGGGAGTATAGCATCGTTCCCATTCAAACAGATGGGGACAGACAAAAAGTCTGTCCCCATCCGTTGCCCCGGCGGGACAGCCCGCCGGGAGATCGGTTCACCTGAAATTAGGCGATGATCTTGGCAACCACGCCGGCGCCGACGGTACGGCCGCCTTCGCGGATTGCGAAGCGCAGACCTTCTTCCATCGCGATCGGAGCGATCAGCTTGACGGTGATCGACACGTTGTCGCCAGGCATGACCATTTCTTTGTCGGCCGGCAGCACGATCGAACCGGTCACGTCAGTCGTACGGAAGTAGAACTGCGGACGGTAGTTGTTGAAGAACGGGGTGTGACGGCCGCCTTCGTCTTTCGACAGGACGTACACTTCGCCGGTGAAGTCGGTGTGCGGCTTGATCGAGCCCGGCTTGGCCAGAACCTGGCCGCGCTGGACGTCTTCACGCTTGGTGCCGCGCAGCAGCAGACCGACGTTGTCGCCTGCCTGACCCTGGTCCAGCAGCTTGCGGAACATTTCCACGCCGGTGCAGGTGGTCTTGACGGTGTCAACGATACCGACGATTTCGATTTCTTCGCCGACCTTGATCACGCCACGCTCGACACGACCGGTCACCACGGTGCCGCGGCCCGAGATCGAGAACACGTCTTCCACCGGCATCAGGAAGGCGCCGTCAACGGCACGTTCCGGGGTCGGGATGTAGCTGTCCAGCGCTTCGGCCAGACGCATGATGCAGTCTTCGCCCATTTCGCCAGCCTGGCCTTCCAGGGCCATACGTGCCGAACCCTTGATGATCGGCAGGTCGTCGCCCGGGAACTCGTACTTCGACAGCAGCTCGCGCACTTCCATTTCGACCAGTTCCAGCAGTTCTGCGTCGTCGACCAGGTCGCACTTGTTCAGGAACACGATGATGTACGGAACGCCAACCTGACGCGCCAGCAGGATGTGCTCGCGGGTCTGCGGCATCGGGCCGTCAGCGGCCGAGCACACCAGGATCGCGCCGTCCATCTGCGCAGCACCGGTAATCATGTTCTTGATGTAGTCGGCGTGGCCCGGGCAGTCAACGTGAGCGTAGTGACGGTTCGCGGTCTCGTACTCGACGTGCGCGGTGTTGATGGTGATGCCGCGTGCCTTCTCTTCCGGAGCCGCGTCGATCTGGTCGTATGCCTTGGCTTCGCCGCCGAACTTCTTCGACAGAACGGTTGCGATCGCAGCCGTCAGGGTGGTTTTGCCGTGGTCAACGTGACCGATGGTGCCGACGTTGACGTGCGGCTTGGTCCGTTCGAATTTTTCCTTTGCCATTTCCTATCTTCCTTAAAGAGAAACGTGTTTCTTGTTTGTCGGGGGCTGGTGATCCAGCCCCCAGTTTTTAATTAAATTACTTGGCTTTTGCGGTGACGATGGCGTCGATCACATGCTTCGGTGCTTCAGCATAGTGCTTGAATTCCATCGTGTAGGTCGCACGGCCCTGGGTCGCCGAACGCAGCGAGGTCGAGTAACCGAACATTTCCGACAGCGGGACTTCGGCCTTGATGATCTTGCCGCCGCCGCCCGGGATTTCGTCCATGCCCTGCACCATGCCACGACGGGACGACAGGTCGCCCATCACGGTACCGGCGTAGTCTTCCGGAGTCTCGACTTCCACGGCCATCATCGGCTCGAGGATGACCGGGTTGGCTTTACGGCAGCCATCCTTGAACGCCATCGAACCTGCCATGCGGAACGCGTTTTCGTTCGAGTCCACGTCGTGGTACGAACCGAAGGTCAGGGTGACCTTCACGTCCACGACCGGGTAGCCTGCCAGCACGCCGGTGGTCAGGGTCTCGCGCACACCCTTCTCGACTGCCGGGATGTACTCGCGCGGAACCACGCCGCCCTTGATGGCGTCGACGAACTCGAAGCCCTTGCCCGGCTCCTGCGGTTCGATGGTCAGGACTGCGTGACCGTACTGGCCGCGGCCGCCCGACTGCTTGACGAACTTGCCTTCCACGTCGGAGACCGACTTGCGGATGGTTTCGCGGTAGGCAACCTGCGGCTTGCCGACGGTCGCTTCCACGCCGAATTCGCGCTTCATGCGGTCAACGATGATCTCCAGGTGCAGCTCGCCCATACCACCGATGATGGTCTGGCCCGATTCTTCGTCGGTGCGCACGCGGAACGACGGGTCTTCCTGAGCCAGACGGTTCAGTGCCAGGCCCATCTTTTCCTGGTCGGCCTTGGTCTTCGGCTCGACAGCCTGCTGGATCACCGGCTCCGGGAACACCATCTTTTCCAGGATGATCGGAGCGGCCGGGTCGCACAGGGTTTCACCGGTGGTCGCTTCCTTCAAGCCGACCGCAGCGGCGATGTCGCCTGCACGGACTTCCTTGATCTCTTCGCGCTGGTTCGCGTGCATCTGCAGAATACGGCCGACGCGTTCCTTCTTGCCCTTAATCGGGTTGTAGACGGTGTCGCCCGAGTTGATGACGCCCGAGTAGACGCGGAAGAAGATCAGCTGGCCGACGAACGGGTCGGTCATGATCTTGAATGCCAGCGCAGCGAACTTCTCGCTGTCGTCCGCCTTACGGGTGACCGGCTGGTCGTCTTCGTCGGTGCCTGCGACCGGCGGAATGTCGACCGGCGACGGCAGGTACTCGATGACCGCGTCCAGCATAGCCTGCACGCCCTTGTTCTTGAATGCGGTGCCGCACATCATCGGGACGATTTCGCCGTTGATGGTGCGCTCGCGCAGCGCCTTCTTGATCTCGGCTTCCGACAGTTCGCCTTCTTCGAGATACTTGTTCATCAGGTCTTCCGACGCTTCAGCGGCGGTTTCGACCAGCTTCTCGCGCCACTCGTTGGCCTGGTCGACCAGTTCGGCCGGCACGTCGCGGTATTCGAACTTCATGCCCTGCGAAGCGTCGTCCCAGAAGATGGCTTGCATCTTGACCAGGTCGACCACGCCCTTGAAGTTGTCTTCGGCGCCGATCGGGATCTGGATGGGGATCGGGTTGGCCTTCAGGCGAGCGCGCATCTGCTCGTACACCTTGAAGAAATTCGCGCCGGTACGGTCCATCTTGTTGACGAAGGCCAGACGCGGGACTTTGTACTTGTTAGCCTGACGCCACACGGTTTCCGACTGCGGCTGCACGCCGCCCACTGCGCAGTAGACCATGCAAGCGCCGTCCAGGACGCGCATCGAACGCTCCACCTCGATGGTGAAGTCGACGTGGCCCGGGGTGTCGATGATGTTGAAGCGGTGCGGCTCGAAGTTGTTCGCCATGCCCTTCCAGAAGCAGGTGGTCGCAGCCGAGGTGATGGTGATACCACGCTCTTGTTCCTGCTCCATCCAGTCCATGGTGGCGGCGCCATCGTGCACTTCACCGATCTTGTGGTTCACACCGGTGTAGAACAGGATACGCTCGGTGGTGGTGGTCTTACCGGCGTCAATGTGAGCGGAGATACCGATGTTACGGTAGCGCTCGATGGGGGTAGTGCGTGCCATAATTTTTCCTAAATCTTTGAATGGACAAAACCGAGCAGCATTTTGAAATCAAAATGTGCCCGGCCTGAACAACGGATACTGTGGCCGCACCCCCAGTGAGGATTGGCCATTTGCTTAGAAGCGGAAGTGCGAGAACGCCTTGTTCGCTTCAGCCATGCGGTGCACTTCGTCACGGCGCTTCATCGCACCGCCGCGGCCTTCCGCGGCTTCCATCAGTTCGCCACCGAGGCGTTGCGGCATGGATTTTTCGCTGCGCTTGTTTGCGGCTTCGCGCAACCAACGCATGGACAGCGCCATACGACGAACCGGACGAACTTCCACTGGCACCTGGTAGTTGGCGCCGCCGACGCGGCGGGACTTGACTTCCACCAGCGGCTTGCAGTTGTTGATCGCGGTCGTGAACACTTCCAGCGGGTCCTTGCCCGACTTTTGTTGGATGTGTTCGAACGCACCGTAGATGATGTTTTCAGCGACCGACTTCTTGCCGGACAGCATCAGAACATTGACGAACTTGGCGACATCGGTGTTGCCGAATTTCGGATCCGGCAGAATCTCGCGCTTGGGTACTTCACGACGACGTGGCATTTCAATTCCCTTCTGTCTTCAGTTGAGTGCTTGTTCCGCACTCGCGAAAGGCCCTCATGACCCTTCACTTACTCAGCCTTCCGGCTGGCTCAACTTAACTGGTTAATATGACTGGCTGATGAATTACTTCTTGGCAGCCTTGGCACGCTTGGCGCCGTACTTCGAACGCGCCTGCTTACGGTCTTTCACGCCCTGGGTATCCAGCGCGCCGCGGACCATGTGGTAACGCACACCCGGAAGGTCTTTCACACGACCGCCGCGGATCAGCACGACCGAGTGTTCCTGCAGGTTGTGGCCTTCACCGCCGATGTACGAAATGACTTCGAAACCGTTGGTCAGACGCACTTTGGCGACTTTACGCAGTGCCGAGTTCGGCTTCTTCGGCGTGGTGGTGTACACACGGGTGCACACGCCGCGCTTTTGCGGGCAGTTTTCCAGTGCCGGCGACTTGCTCTTCACAACCGCGGCTTCACGCGGCTTGCGAATCAGTTGATTGATGGTTGGCATCGTTCTTAATCCAACAAAGTACTACTACGTTGACGACCCGGGCCGGCACAAGCTTGGCCCGGGGACTAAAACCTAGTCCCGTATCCACTGACAACGGAGGCGACGAAAGCCACTCACCGAAAAGGAGCGGCTGCGAATGCGTATACGATGTGCAGAATAAATTCGAGAACTCGCGAGTATAGACCCGATGGTCAAGCGGGTCAACCGGTTAACTGCCTTGCAGGGCCGGCAAGTGGCCCAGGGCGCGGTAAACCGTGGCGAATGTGGCATCACTACGACAGACAAGCACTGTTGCAGCGCAGCCATTATTTGGCGGACATAGCCTTTGGGCCAATAAAGACGGGATAATAGCCGATTTGATCGCCAGTTTCCGGCTATTTTCCCCGATGCGAGACCTGTTGCGCCTGCTGAAGCGCCCCGCCAACCTGAGCCTGCTGCTGAGCTATGCGGCCCTCTCCCTCGTCCCCTTCCTGGGGCCGCTGGTGGGCGCGCCGCTGGCCGAACCCGGGCGGCTGGCCGGGATCGGCGTGTTCGGCTGGCTCACGGCCTGGGCCTTGTGCAAGCGCCCGGCCTATTTTCACTGGGCCCTGCTGCCGGCCTTCCTGGCCCTGCCCACCGAGCTCTATCTGCTGACCTATTACGGCCAGGGCATCTCGACCCATCACCTGGGCATCATCGCCGAGACCAGCCCCAGCGAAGCTGAGGAATTCCTGGGCGACCAGGCCTGGCTGCTGGGCGCGGCGCTGGTCGCGGTGCTGGCCTGGTGGGGCGCGACCTGGGCCGCGGCCTGGCGCACCCGCGACCTGGACTGGAACGACCGCTCGCGCTGGGTGGTGCTGGCGGTGCTCGGGGCCGGGCTGGCGACGCTCATATATAGTGCGCGCTACGGCGTGGCCCCGGACCGCCCGGCTGGCCCGGCTGCCCCGACCGCATCCGCCGCATCGGCGGCCGGGGTCCACCTGGTCAAGGCGGCGCCGCCGGCGGCCAGCACGCCGAAACCGCCGCCCCCGGCGCCCTACGCTTCGCTGCCGCCGCTGCCGCAATGGGCGCGCCTGCCCTTCGACCTGCATGCGGTGGCCCAGTCCTGGCCCTTCGGGCTGGCCGCGCGTGGGGTCGAGTTCTACCGCGAGCGGGTGCACCTGGCGGAACTGAACCGCCGCAGCGCCGATTTCCGCTTCGGCGCACGCCAGGCGGGCGAGGAGCACGGCCCGCAGGTGGTCGTGATGGTGCTGGGCGAATCCTCGCGCTACGACCGCTGGAGCCTGAACGGCTACAGCCGCGAGACCAACCCGCTGCTGGCCCAGGAAGAGAACCTGGTGATGCTGTCGGACGTGATCACGCCGGTGTCGGCCACCCGCCTGTCGGTGCCGGTCATCATCTCGCGCAAGCCGGCGATGCAGAGCCTGAAGGACGGCTTCTACGAGAAATCCCTGCTGTCGGCCTTCAAGGAAGCGGGCTTCAAGACCTTCTGGATCTCGAACCAGGTCTCGTTCGGCAAGTTCGACACGCCGGTCTCGGTGTTCGCCAAGGAGGCGGACGAGGTGGAGTTCCTGAACCTGGGCGGCTTCACCGACAACTCGAGCTACGACGCGGTGCTGCTCGAGCCCCTGCGGCGCGCGGTGGCCGACCCGGCCCAGAAGGTGCTGGTCGTCCTGCACACCCTGGGCAGCCACTGGAACTACGCGCACCGCTATCCGAAGGAATTCGACCGCTGGCAGCCTTCGCTGCACGGCATGGCCAGGCCCGACTACACCAACACCGCGCTCGAGCCCCAGATGAACAACAGTTACGACAGCGCGATCCTGTACACCGACTGGTTCCTGTCCAACGTGATCGGGGTGCTGAAGGACACCGGGCTGCCGGCCTCGCTGCTCTACGTGGCCGACCACGGCCAGACCCTGTACGACAAGGAGTGCCGGATCGCCTTCCACGGCCACAACACGCAGTACGAATTCCACGTGCCGGCCTTCGTCTGGTATTCCGGCGCCTGGGCCGAGCGCTATCCGGACAAGGTGGCGCAACTGAAGCGCCACCGCAAGGCCAGGCTATCGACCGAGAACATGTTCCACTCGGTGCTCGACATGGCCGACATCCGCTATCCGGACGAGCGCCTGGAGCGCAGCTTCCTCAGCCCGCGCTTCAAGCGCCACAAGCGCTACGTGGACAGCTACGGCTGGACCGATTACGACAATGCGACCATGAAGGGCGACTGCCGCGAGGTGATCGCGCGCGGCAAGCCCTTGCCGCGCGGCTGAGGCTGGGCAGCCGGAACGGCCGCAGCCTCGCCGGCGCCGAGCCGGAACACACTTACTACCTCGGCCAGGCGCGCGGCCTCTTCCTGCATCGATTCCGACGCGGCCGCGGCTTCCTCGACCAGGGCGGCGTTCTGCTGGGTGACCTGGTCCATCTGCGCCACGGCGCCGTTGATCTGGTCGATGCCCATGGTCTGCTCGCGGCTGGCGCTCGAGATCTCGGCCATGATATCGGCCACCCGGCGCACGCTGGCCACGATTTCCTGCATGGTGCTGCCGGCGTCGGCCACCAGGCGGCTGCCGTCCTCCACCTTGCCCACCGAGTCGCCGATCAGCTGCTTGATCTCCTTGGCCGCGTTGGCCGAGCGCTGGGCCAGGGTGCGCACCTCGGAAGCCACCACCGCGAAACCGCGGCCCTGCTCGCCGGCGCGCGCCGCCTCGACTGCGGCGTTGAGCGCCAGGATATTGGTCTGGAAGGCGATGCCGTCGATGACCGCGATGATGTCGACGATCTTGTTGGCCGATGCATTGATCTGGCCCATGGTGTCGACCACGTCGCCGATCACCTTGCCGCCGCGGACGGCCACCTCGGAGGCGCTTGCGGCCAGCACGGTGGCCTGCTGCGCGTTCTCGGCATTGCCCTTCACGGTCGAGGTCAGCTCTTCCATCGAGGACGCGGTTTCCTCGAGCGAGCTGGCCTGCTGCTCGGTGCGCGAAGACAGGTCCTGGCTGCCCGCCGCGACCTGGGCCGAGGCGGTGGCGATGGTGTCGGTGCCGGCGCGCACCTGGCTGACGATCAGGGCCAGGCTGTCGCGCATCTGCTTCATGGCGTGCATCATGCTGCCGGTGTCGCCCTGGCGGACGGCGATTTCCACGCCCAGGTCGCCGGCGGCGATGCGGGAGGCGACCGCCGCGGCGTCGCAAGGTTCGCCGCCGAGCTGGCGGGTCAGCTGGCGCGTGATCAGGACGCCGAGGGCCACGCCGGCCAGCGCGCTGCACAGGGTGAGTGCGAGCATGAAGTTGCGGCTGGTGGTGAAGGTGGCCGCGGTTTCCTCGGCGGCGGCCTTGGCGCGCGCTTCCTTCTGCTTGGCCAGTTCGGTCAGCATGTCATCCAAGGCGTTGGCGTGCTTGCGGGTCTCGGTCATGGCATGGGTCATCGCCTCGCTGCGGGTGGCCAGGGCTTCCTGACCGACCAGGGCGAACACCTGGCCCATTTCGCGCTCGTAGTCGACGGCGACGCGGTCGTAGTCGGCGAACAGCTGCTTGGCCCGGTCGCTCACGAACAGGGGCTTGGCCTTGGCCAGGTTGTCCTTGACCGCGGCCAGGTATTTGTCGATGTTGGCGCGATTGGCCTGGCGTTCCTGTTCGGTGGTCGAGAGCAGCACGTTGCCGCGCGCGCGTCCCACGTAGATCAGGTTGATGTTGGCTTCCTTGATGTAGGACAGGCCGAGCAATTCGCGCTCGTACATGTTTTCGGCGAGGTCGTTAATGCGGCTCATGTTGATGATGCCGATGAAGGCGACAACTGCCCCGAGGATGGTCAGGCCGAGAAAACCGGCGATCAGCCTGGTGCCTACTTTGAGTTTGGCGAACATGGAAATTCCTATAGCAGGTAGCGGACGATCTGGACGACCTCTTGCCGGCACGAGGGTGCGTGCGTGGGCGGTGCATCGAACAAGGGGGAAGGTCCAGCGGGGCGCCGGTGAAGCCGTCGGGATGGACGGGCCGGCGGTGCTTTGCAGCAGGGGCGAGGCTGCGAGCGCCCAGTGTAAAACAGCCCGCCGGCGACTTACAATTGCCTTACGCCAACTTACCCGCAAATCATGGGCATTTAGTTGCGGCGGGACAACAACGGGTCAGCGTTGCTGGCATGCCTCATCCCGAAGCGGGCGCGTGCGGCCAGGTCCTCGATACCCCGTGCTACGATGCGGGCTTTGCGGCGCCTGAATGAATTACTCGCTCTTCCTCTTCGACCTGGACGACACGCTGCTCGACTTCCGCGCCTCCGAACAGCTGTCCTTCGCGCGCACCCTGCGCGAGCTCGGCATGCATGGCCCGCTGGACGCGCTGTTCCCGCATTACCAGGCGATCAACCTGGACCTCTGGAGGCGTTTCGAGGCGGGCACGGTCACTAAAGACTTCCTCAAGGTGGAGCGCTTCCGCCTCACCTTCGCCGACTTCGGGCTCGATCTCGACCCGCAGGCGGCCGCCCGCATCTACCTCGATTCGCTGCCGCACAACGTGGTCCTGGTCGACGGCGCGCTCGCGCTGTGCGCGCGGCTGGCCGCGGTGGGCGAGATCGGCATCATCACCAACGGGGTCGATCACATCCAGAAGCGGCGCATCGCCAGCGCGGGGCTGGACGACTACGTGTCCTTCATCGCCACCTCCGAGGCCTGCGGCCACGCCAAGCCCGACACCCGCTTCTTCGACTACGCGGCCGGCATGGCGCGCGGCTTCTCGAAGGCCGGCACGGTGATCGTCGGGGACAGGCTGGACGCCGACATCCTGGGCGCCAACCGCTTCGGCATCGACAGCTGCTGGTTCAATCCGGCGCGCCTGCCGAACGGCTCGCAGGCCCGCCCCGACTACGAAGTCCACAGCCTGCCGGCGGTGGCGCAGGCGCTGGCGGGCGCCTGATCAGGGCGCGATCGGCGTCACCTCGTCGCCCGGCATCGGCGTGCAGGCCGCATCCAGCGGCTCCCAGCCGCGCCGCACCACGATCTGCCGCTCGTCGTGGCAGACCTGCACGCGGCGCGCCTCGGGCAGGCGCGCGCGCACGAAGGACTCGATCGAGGCCGGCACGCTGACCTGCAGCGCCAGCGCGTGGATGTCCTCGACCGGATGGTCGTTCATGTGCACCAGCGGCACGAACTGGCCGGCGAACATCAGCAGGTGCGAGGGAATCCGCACCGGCCCGGGGGCATAGCCCTGCTCGCGCAGCCAGGCCTGGGCTTGATCGCGCGCGCCCTCGCCGGCATCGATCCGGCCCCAGGCGCCGGCGAGCAGCTCGGCCACCCACTGGTTGCAGTTCTGGTAGCGGGTGCCGTAGGCATAGGCATTGGCGCTGTACTTCCCGGCCAGCAGGGCCAGCGCCAGCGGTTTGTCGAGCGCGGCCTGCTCCAGCCGGGCGCCCTCCTCCTCCGGCAGGAACACCAGCGACATGTGGCCGCGCGCCGGCGCGTCGGCGCCGAGCGCGAAGCCGGCCACGCCCTGGTCGAACAGGCGCGGGCGCGACTCGTCGCAGGCGTAGTACAGCTGGCGCACGGCCCATGGGCCGCCGGGATTGTCGCGCAGGGCCACGCCGGCGTGCGAGTACAGCAGGCCGAAGCGGCTCAGGTCCAGGCCCGCGCGCGCGATCAGGGCGGCGCGGGCGCCGGAGCGCTCCAGCTCCGCCTTCACCACGCCGGCGAAGCGCAGCACCCGGTCCTGTTCGAGGGCCGTGACCTCGGTGGCGCGTTCGCAGAAAGTGGGAAGGCCGGCCCAGGCGCCGGCGCTGGCGCACCATGCCAGCGCGGCCGCCGCGACGCGGGCGGCGCGCCGCAGCGGCATCAGATCGTGACCTTGCGCGAGCCCAGCTCGCGCTGCCAGTCGTCCTGCAGCGCCAGGAAGAAGGGGCGCTGGTTGTCGGCGTAGGCGAATTCGTAGCCGTAGACGCGCTCCTTCACGCGCACCAGCTCGCCCTTGTTCACGCCGCGTTCGGCCAGGGCGCGCGCCGGCAGGTCGAGGAAGAACTGCTGCTGCGGGCCGCCGGCCACGGCGCGCAGGGTCAGGCGCAGGGCGTCCGGCCTGGCGGGCGCCTGGGCGATGTCGATCACGCGGTAGTCGCCGGCGGCGACCTTGTTGTCGCCGCCCGAGCTGTCGCTGGAGCCGCTGATCGAATCGGAGATGCTGGCCGAGGAGGCCGAGCCCGCGCTGGAAGCCGAGGAAGCGAAGCTTTCGGCGTGGACCGGCGCCACGCAGGCGGCGGAGAAGGCGGCGAGGAGAAGCGCGCGGGAGAAGCTGGTGAAGGTCATGGACGTCTTTCGAATGCAAACTGAACGACGCCTATGGTACAAGTCCCGCGCGCTGCTGAGAAGGCGAAAGGCGGGTTCGCCACGCGCTTGTTTGTAACAATGTTTGCAGCCGCCACGACGCGGCGGCGTGTCAGGCGCCCGCTTCTTCGAAGCGCACTGGTTCCGTGGCGCCCGCCTTGCGCCGGATGACGACCGTGCCGGCCATCTTGTCGTGCCAGCCCTGTTTGCGGGCATCGAAGCCGACCCACAGGTAGCCGATGAGCAGGCCGATCATCGACACGAAATAGCCGAGGTAGCGGATCACGAATTGCCCGGTGCTCGGCTTGGCGCCGGTGCGCGCGTCGACGATGGTCGCGCCGATCGCCATTTTTCCGGGCGTGGTCGAGCGTTTCGTCCAGAACAGCATGATCAGGATGGCCGGCAGCACGTAGGAGATCAGGAAGTCGGCCGGGCCCTGGATCAGGCGCTCGCTCTCCCAGTAGCTGCTGCCGTACACGGCGAGCACCAGAGGGATGGTGAGGATGGCGAGCAGGACGCCGTCGATCAGGGACGCCCAGACGCGCGACCAGAAACCTGCGTATTCGAATTCGGATGCCTGCAGCGACATGCTACCTCCTTGTGTAATTGCTCATTTGCAACAATAGCACCGCCGCTCTCGCTGGACAAACCATGGCGCATAAACGTCGTCCTCTCAAGTCTGGCGCGCCTGCACCACGAATGCCTCGAGATAGTCGAGCCCCGCATCCTCTTCGCGTGTGCCGAGGAAGATCTGCTTGTGGATGCCCTCCTTCCCCAGCCGCACCGCCGTCACCGGCATGCGCGCGGCGTATTCCAGCACCAGCCAGCCCGGCAAGGCCGCCACGCCGCGGCCGCTGGCCACCATCTGCACCATGATGTCGGTGGTCTCGATGGTCTTGCGCTCGCGCGGGGCGCAGGCGGCGGGCAGGAAGAACTGGTTGTAGATGTCGAGCCGCTCGATGTCGACCGGGTAGGTGATCAGGACCTCGTCCGCCAGGTCGCAGGGCTCTGCCCATGCCTTGCCCGCCAGCGGATGCTCGCGCCCCACCACCAGCATCTGCTCGTAGTCGAACACCGGCACGAAGAGGAGGCCCGGCTTGAACAGCGGGTCGGGCGTCACCAGCAGGTCGACTTCGTAGTCCGACAAGGCCTTGATGCCGCCGAACTGGAATTTCTGCTTGACGTCCACGTCGACCGCGGGCCAGGCGGACAGGTAGGGCGCGACCACCCTCAGCAGCCACTGGTAGCAGGGATGGCATTCCATCCCGATGCGCAGGGTGCCGCGCTGGCCCTGGGCGTACTGCTGCATCAGGCGCTCGGCGTGCTCGAGTTGCGGCAGCACGCGGTTGGCCAGGCCGAGCAGGTAGTGGCCCGCCTGGGTCAGGCGCAGGGCGCGGCCTTCGCGCGTCCACACTTCCAGGCCCAGTTGCTGCTCCAGCTTGCGGATGGTGTGGCTGAGGGCCGACTGGGTCAGGAACAGCACCTCGGCGGCCGCGGTAAGCGAGCCGTGGCGGTCGACCTCGCGCAGGATGGACAGGTGGATTCGTTCGAGCATGGGAGATCCATGAATAGATTTAATAGATGCATGAAATCATACCAATTTTATTCATGAGTCAGGCGGCCTATCATCGCTTCACCATGACAATCCAAGCACAACCATGACCATCACCCACAATCTCGGCTTCCCGCGCATCGGCGCCCGGCGCGAACTGAAATTCGCCCTCGAAAGCTATTGGAAGGGCGAGTCGTCCGCCGCGCAGCTCGAGGCCGAGGCGGCGCGCCTGCGCGCGCAGCACTGGCGCCGCCAGGCCCAACTCGACTTCGCGCCGCTCGCCGACTTCTCGCTCTACGACCACGTGCTCGACATGAGCTTCCTGCTCGGGAACGTGCCCGAACGCGCCCATGCCCACGAGGGCGACGCGCTGGACCGGTACTTCCGCATCGCGCGCGGCCGCGCCGCCGGCGCCGACCGCGGCTGCGTGCATGCGGGCGAGATGACCAAGTGGTTCGACACCAACTACCACTACATCGTCCCCGAGTTCCACGCCGACACCCGCTTCGCGCTCGACACCACGACCCTGGCGCGCCAGCTGGCCGAGGCGCGCGCCCTGGGCGTGAAGGCCAAGCCGGTGCTGATCGGCCCCCTCACCTATCTCTGGCTCGGCAAGTCGCGCGACGCCAGCGAGCGTCTGGCGCTCTTGGCGCGCCTGCTGCCCGTCTACCGCGCGCTGCTGGCCTGGCTGGCCGCCGAGGGCGTCGACTGGGTCCAGCTCGACGAGCCGGCCCTGGTCACGGAACTGGGCGAGGACTGGCGCCAGGCCTATGCCCTGGCCTACGAGGCCTTGCGCGGCAGCGGCGTCAAGCTGCTGCTGACCACCTATTTCGGCCGCCTGGAAGAGAACCTGGCCCTGGCCTGCGCGCTACCGGTGGACGGCCTGCACCTGGACGCGATCCAGGCCAGGCACGAGGTCGATGCGGCCATCGGCCTGCTGGGCGCCGACAAGGTGCTGTCGCTGGGCGTGGTCGACGGCCGCAACGTCTGGAAGACCGATTTGCACGCCACCCTGGCCTGGCTGGAGCCGGTGCAGCGCCTGATCGGCGAGCGCCTGTGGATCGCGCCGTCCTGCTCCCTGCTGCACGTGCCGGTCGACCTGGCGGGCGAAGAAAAACTCGATCCCGAGATCCGTTCCTGGCTCGCCTTCGCGGCGCAGAAGCTGGAGGAGCTGAGCGTGCTGGCAACGGCGCTCGACCACGGCCGCAGCCGGGTGCAGGAAGCCCTGGTCGAAAACGCCGCCGCCATCGACCGCCGCCGCGCGTCCCCGCGCGTGTCGAATCCGGAAGTGGGCGCGGCGCTGGCCGGCATCACGCTCGCCATGGGCGAACGCGCCAGCCCGCACCCCGTGCGCAGCGCCGCCCAGGCCGCGCGCCTGCCCTTGCCGCCCTACCCGACCACCACCATCGGCTCCTTCCCGCAGACGCCGGAGATCCGCGCGGCGCGCAGCCGCCACCGGCGCGGCGAGCTCGACGCCGGGGCCTACGAGGATGCGATGCGGTTTGAAATCGCGCGCTGCGTGCGCGAGCAGGAAGCCCTGGGCCTGGACGTGCTGGTGCACGGCGAGGCCGAGCGCAACGACATGGTCGAGTACTTCGGCGAACAGCTCGAGGGCTATGCCTTCACCGAGGCCGGCTGGGTCCAGTCCTACGGCTCGCGCTGCGTCAAGCCGCCCATCCTCTACGGCGACATCCGCCGCCCGCGCCCGATGACGGTGGCCTGGACCGTCTATGCCCAGTCGCTCACCGACAAGCCGATGAAGGGCATGCTGACCGGCCCGGTGACCATGCTCAACTGGTCCTTCGTGCGCGACGACCAGCCGCGCGCCGTCACCTGCCGCCAGCTGGCCCTGGCGATCCGCGCCGAGGTGCTGGACCTGGAGCGCGCCGGCGTGCCGATCATCCAGATCGACGAGGCGGCCCTGCGCGAAGGGCTGCCGCTGCGCCGCGCGCAGTGGCAGGACTACCTGGACTGGGCGGTGGGCGCCTTCCGCCTGGCCGCCAACGGCGTGCGCGACACGACCCAGATCCACACCCACATGTGCTATTCGGAGTTCAACGACATCATCGCCGCCATCGCGGCGCTGGACGCGGACGTGATCACGATCGAGACCTCGCGCTCCAACATGGAGCTGCTGGACGCCTTCGAGAGCTTCAACTACCCGAACGACATCGGACCGGGCGTGTACGACATCCATACGCCCAACGTGCCCGCCCAGGAGCAGATCGTGGCGCTGATGCGCAAGGCGGCGCGCCGCATCCCGGCGCGGCGGCTGTGGGTGAATCCGGATTGCGGACTCAAGACCCGCAACTGGGAAGAGGTGCTGCCGGCGCTGCGCAACATGGTGGCGGCAGCGCGCGCCCTGCGCCAAACGGCCGGGCACGCCCCGGCCGGCAGGGCCGAAGTGACAGCGGGATGACACGACGCGCGCGCGAGATATTCACAAATGCGATTTTCGTTATCACGACATATCATTGGATTTATATTTTGCGCCGCAGCATACTGCACCTGTCTCCACTATTTCTCCTCCAAGAAAATAGTCTTCAAGCCCGCTGCTAGCGGGCTTTTTTTTTACCTCTTCGTCTCACTGCGCACCTCATCGTGCCGCGCCCGCGTCCGGTCGTCGAACCGGGCTTGAATCGCGCATTCCCCCTTAAACCTACCATGACCCTCTCGTGAACCGGTTTTGAATTGTGCGCGCTTTATCATCAATCAACTCGCCGCTATATTTGAACCGGTAACGAACAACACCATGGAAGTACCGACGACCACGACAAGCTGGCGCCGGCGCTTCCGCTCGCCTACGGATTCGCAACCCTATTTTGGAGAACGACATGAAACTTCGTGATTTTCTGAAAGCTGGATTGGCGCTCGTGATGGCCGCCTCGCTGGCCGCCTGCGGCGGCGACAACGACGACCCGCCGGAGGTAAGGCAAGGCAATATCGCCGAAGTGGCCCAGCAACAAGGCTTCACCGCCCTGCTGGCGGCCGTCACCAAGGCCGGCATCGGCAACACCCTGACCAACGCCAACTCGCAGCTGACCGTGTTCGCCCCGACCGACCGCGCCTTCGGCGAGCTGGCCACGCGCCTGGGCTTCGCCGACGCCACCGCGATGGTGAACGCGCTGCCGGCCAGCGCGCTGCAGAGCATCCTCACTTACCACGTGCTGGGCACGAAGAAGCTGGCCGCCGATCTCGCCGCCGGCGGCGCCACCCAGGACACCGTCTACACCTATGCCAACGCCCCGGCCACCCTGGCCTTCGATTTCAGCAATGGCGTGCGCATCACCGACGCCGCCCTGACCACCGCCAACGTGGTGACCGCGAACGTCCAGGCCAGCAACGGCGTGATCCACGCGGTCGACAAGGTGCTGGTGCCGCCGGGCGTGCTGAACGTGGTCCAGATGGCGCAGGTGAATCCGCAGTTCAGTTCCCTGGTCGGCGCCGTGGTGTCGGCCAACCTGCAAGGCACCCTGAGCGGCGCCGGTCCGTTCACCGTGTTCGCGCCCACCAATGCCGCCTTCGCCGCCGCGCCCCAGGGCCTGAGCACCGACCAGCTGCGCACCGTGCTGACCTACCACGTGCTGGCCGGCCAGGTGCTCTCGAGCCAGATTTCATTCGGCTCGCCGGTCGCCACGGTCGCCGGCCAGAACATCACGATCTCGGCCGGCACGCCGCCGACCATCCGCGACACCACCACCACCCAGGCCAGGATCGTCGCGGTCGACGTGCGCGCCAGTAACGGCGTGATCCACGTGATCGACAAGGTCCTGATCCCCGCGCTGTAAGCGCAGGAGATCGCGCGGCTAGACCGTCAGCCCGAGCTCGGCGAGGATCGCATCCTTCATCTGCTGCAGCTCGGGGCTCGACACCTTGCGCGGGTGCGGCTGGGTCAAGCTGAAGCTGGCCTTGACCGTGGCCGGCCGCGGCGACAGCACCACGATGCGGTCGGCCAGGTAGAGGGCCTCCTCGACGTCGTGGGTGATCAGGACCACGGTATGGCGCTCTTCCTGCAGGATGCGCAGCAGCTCGTTGCGCATCTTCAGGTTCATCAGGGCGTCCAGGGCCGAGAAGGGTTCGTCCATGTACAGGATCTCGGGCTTGACCACCAGCGCACGCGCGATTTCCACGCGCTTGAGCATGCCGCCCGAGAGTTCGCGCGGATAGGCGTTCTCGAAGCCCTTCAGCCCCACCATCTCGGCGTAGTGGTCGGCCAGCCGCGCCTTCTGGGCGCGCACGCCCTCGTTCAGGCCAAACATCAGGTTTTCCTGCACCGTCAGCCAGGGGAAGACCGAACCGTGCTGGGAGATCACGATGCCCTTCGGCCCCGGGCGCAGCAGCGGCTCGCCGTCGATGCGCACGCCGCCGGCATCCGGCCGCTCGAAGCCCGAGATCAGCTTCATCAGGGTCGACTTGCCGCAGCCCGAAGGGCCGACGATGGCGACGAACTCACCGTCCTCGATCTCCAGGCTGATGCCGCCCACCACCGGCAGCGCGACGCCGTCCTTGGCGAAGCTCTTGCGTAAATCGTCGATGACGATCTTAACGGCCATAACGCCACCTCACGGAATTGAGTCCTTCCAGCCTGCGCATCAGCGCGTCCAGCAGCAGGCCGATGATGCCGATGATGACCATGCCGGCCACCACCAGGTCGTAGCGGTTGCCCGCGTTGCGCGCGTCGATGATCAGGTAGCCCAGGCCCGAGTTACGCACGATCATCTCGGCCGCCACCACCACCAGCCAGGCCACGCCCAGGCCGATGCGCATGCCCACCACGATGTCGGGCAGCACCGCCGGCACGATCACCTGGTGGAACATCTTCTGACGCGACACGCCGAAGTTCATGGCCGCGTGCAGGTAGCGCTGCTCGATGGTGTGCACGCCGTTGGCGGTCTGCACGATCATCGGGAACACGGCGGCCAGGAAGATCAGGAACACCGGCGCCACGTCGCCCACGCCGAACCACAGGATGGCCAGCGGGATCCAGGCGATCGGCGAGATCGGGCGCAGGATCTGGAACACCGGATTGAGGGTGTGGTAGACGCGGTCCACCCTGCCCATCCACAGCCCGGTCGGCACCGCCACCAGCACCGCCAGCAGGAAGCCGGTCGTCACCCGCATCAGGGATGCGCCGATGTGCTTCCACAGGGTGCCGTCGCGCGCCAGCTCGGCGGTGCCGGCCAGCACCTGGGCCGGGCTCGGGAAGATCAGGCTGCCGCTGTGCAGGACCGCCGCGTGCCACAGGCCGATCAGGGCCAGTATCAAGAGCAGCGCGGTCCAACTGGTTTTGAGTTTCTCCACGGGTTCCTCGTCGATGGGCGCTCAGTCCGCGCGCCAGGCCGCGATGCGCCAGCGAAGGCGCGCCAGGCCCGGCGCCGGATACGGGTCGACGATCACCTTCATCGACCCGCTGCTGTGCGCGGTGCAGTTGAATTCGTTTTCCGAGACGGTCTCGAAAGGCAGGCGGAAGTCCTGTCCCGGCATGATCAGGACCGGTCCGAAGATCTGCGGCACCTTGTCGCGGTTACGCAGCAGCAGGCGGTCCTTCACGCCCAGGGTCAGGCGGATGGTGGACGGCAGGATGTCGCGCTTGTCGCCCGCCATGCGGCGTTCCCAGGTGCCGGGCGGGATCTCGAACAGCTCGTCGCGGCTCCCTACGCTGATCGGGGCGAACATGGCCCAGGCCAGGGCGGCGGCGGCGCAGGCGAGCAGGAGCCACGCGGGCCAGTAGCGGCGCAGCATCTTCATTTCTGCTTGAGCAGGATCGCGAGGTCGTGCGCGATGTCGGCGGCCGGGCGGCCGAAGGGCATCAGCGCGCGCAGCATGCCGCGCCGGTCGACGAAGTACAGGTAGGACGAGTGGCCGAGCTGGTACTCGCCCTGCTTTTCCATCGCCTGCCTGGTCACGCTGATGCCGTAGTCCTTCAGCACGGCCTGGATCTGGGCCGGACTGCCGCTGACGCCGATGAAGCTCTTGTCGAACTTGCCGAGGTAGTCACGCAGGTGGGCGGTGGTGTCGCGCTCCGGGTCGACGGTGACGAACAGCACCTGGACCTCGGCCGCCGCCGCGCCCAGCAGGGTGCGCGCCTGGGCCAGCGAAGCCAGCGACACCGGACACACGTAGGGGCAGGAGGTGTAGCCGAATTCCAGCACCACCACCTTGCCGCGCAGGCTGGAGAGGGTGAAGGGCTTGCCGGTCGACGCAGGCAGCGCGATCTCGGGCGCGGCGCGCGGCGGGTCGAAGGTGCCGGCCTTGAGTGCTTGCGCCTGGACGGCGAAGGGGGCGAGGCTGGCGCACAGCAGCAGGGAAAGCAGGTGTCGTTTCACAGCGGGATGGGCACCGGTTTGATGTTCCTGTAGAAGCTCTCGTCGACGTAGCGCTCGTAAGCCACCGGGCGCTTGAGGGTGCCCGCTTCGACCGAGAGCTGCATCAGCTCGTCGAACTCGCTGCGGATCATGCGCAGGTCGCCGTAGGTGACGCGGTCTTCGGGATTGTCCATCACGAACTTGATGATCTTCGGGTCCTGCCCGAAGAAGGTCTTGGCGGCGGCGATGTGGGCCGCCTTGTCGCGGTTGGCTGGCCCCTGGTCGAGCCAGTCGCCGGCGGACTGGATGTGGTTGACCAGGTCTTGTACCAGCGGCCGGTCGGTCCGGATCAGGTCTTCGCGCACGGTCAGCACGCAGCAGATGTAGTTGCGCCACTCGTCGCGCGTCATGGCCAGCGGGCGCGCATAGCCGGCGCGCTGGGCCGCCGCGCCGAAGGGCTCGCCGGTGCAATAGGCGTCCACCGCCTTCGCGTACAGCGCGGCCGGCATGTCGGGCGGCGCCATCTCGATCAGGGTGATGTCCTTGGGCGACATGCCGGCGCGCGCCAGCATCTTGCGCAGGAACAGGAAGTCGACCGCGAAGCGGCTGGGGATGGCGATGCTCTTGCCGCGCAGGTCGCGGAAGGTGCGGGCCGGCGAATCGGTGCGCACCATGATCACCGCGCCCGAGCGGTGGCCGAGCGAGACGATCTTGAGCGGGATGCGGCTGTCGACCAGGTCCATCACCAGCGGCGCCAGCATGTAGGCGGCCTGGATACGGCCGGTCATCAGGGACTCCTTCACCTCTGGCCAGCCGCTGAACTTGGCGTAGGCGAAGGGCGCCGGCCCCAGGCCCCTGGCCTCGTTGGCGCGGGTGCGGCCCATGCAGGCGATCGGCAGGGTCAGGTTGCAGGTGACCGGCAGGCCGCCCACCACCAGCGGCTTCGGCGCCGCGCCCTGGGCCAGCGGCGGCAGGGCCAGCGGCGCGGCGGCGGCCAGCGCGCGCTTGAGCACCAGGCGGCGCTGTAGATCGAAGAGGCTGGACTGAGGCAGGGTCATGGTCGGGCGCATCCAAAACGTTGCCGGATTGTACTCTAGAGCCAGCCCGCCGTGTACATACCGGCCGCGGCGCTGGCGTGCTCTCCGCTTCGGCGGGGCGGGCTAGACTGGCGGCGTCCCTTCTTCCGGTCCGCGCCATGAACATCGTCTGCATCGCCTGGGGTTCGCTGCTGTGGAAGCCCGGCCCGCTCAAGCTGGCCTCCGGCTGGCACCCCGGCGGTCCGCGCCTGCCGCTCGAATTCGCGCGCGACAGCGACGACAGCCCGGAACTGGCGCTGGTGCTGTGCGAAGGCCGCCCGCTCGCGCCGACCTATTGGGCCTACCTGGCGGCGGCCGATCTGGCGGCCGCGCGCGCCATGCTGGGCGCACGCGAGAAAATCACGCCGGCGCGCCCGGACTGGATCGGCAGCTATCCGCCGCTGGACGGGGCGGGCCCCGACGAGCGGATCGGCGCCTGGCTGCGCGCACGCCGCATCGACGCCGCCGTCTGGACCGCGCTGCCGCCCAAGTTCCGCGGGCGCGATGGCCGGGCGCCCAGCGCGGCCGAAGTGCTGGAGCTGCTCGACAGCCTGGCGGGCGAGGAACGCGCCGGCGCCGAGGATTACCTGCGCCGCACCCCGGCCCACATCGACACGCCCTACCGGCGCCTGATCGAAGCGCGCCTCGGCTGGCGCGCGCGGCGCGACGCCCACGTCACCCGCCAGCGTTGAACTGCCGAGTATGTAACTTGCTACAGTCCAGTTTGCTGCAATCGTGCGCCCTGTCGCGTGCACCATCTTGGTGCTAGCTTGGCATTCTCATCACTGCCAGGAGGTCGCCATGAAACCCGCTTTACCCGTGGTCCCGCGTCTGTTCCCCGTGATTTGCCTGATCCTCGGCGCCATGTTCGCGCTTCCCGGCGCGGCCCAGACCAGCGCCACCCTCACCACCAGCGGCACGATGTCGCTGGGCTACGACGGCATCGGCCTGTTCGGCGCGCCCGACGCCAGTCTGTCCGGCACGGAGTTCACGCTCTCGATCACCCTCGACCTGACCCGCCTTTCCGGCACCCGCACCGGCGGCGAGAACTGGGTCGGCAACAATGGCTACGGCAATCCGATGTTCGCCACCGGCGCCCTCACTGTCGCCGGCCGCACTTATTCCTGGCTGATCGACAGCGGCAGCGCCTATGCCGGCCTGTCGAGCAACCGCGACGCGGTCGGCATGGATGCCAGCGGCAAGAACATGCTCGACGGCTACAACGTCGGCGCCGGCGCCTTCATCCAGACCGACGGCACGACGCCGCGCGTGGTGCTCGGCACCGACTTCGCCCAGACCCTGGTGTTCGACGACTACACGCTCACGCCCTTGCGTGACCACGCGCTCGCGTTCTACGCCACCATCCCCTACATTCCCTGCGAGGGCTGCCCGGGGGCCAGCGGTCCCGAAGTGTTCTCGACCTGGTTCCAGGCGGACAATCCGCGCGCCGTCTGGACCGCCAGCCCGGTGCCCGAGCCGGCCACCTGGGGCATGCTCGTCCTCGGGGCCGGCGTGGTGGGCCTGGCCCGCCGCCGTCCCTTCCTCAACGCCTGAACCGCCGGGAGACACGCCATGAGCATCCGCATCAAGCTGTTCGCCGCCACCATCGCGCTGGCTGCCGCCAGCCTCCCGGCCCAGGCCGGCACCGTCAGCTTCAGCACCAGCGGCACCATCGCCAGCGGCATCGACGAGCTCGGCCTGTTCGGCGCCAGCGGCGCCCAGCTGGCCGGCGAGGCCTTCTCGCTCACGATCTCGATCGACACCGAGGGCCTGGTGCCAAACCCGTCCACCTGGGACTGGGTCGGCAGCATCAACGAGGCGATCCAGGATCCCGCGCGGCCCACCCTGGTGACGGGCAGCGTGCGCGTCGGCGAGGGCAGCTATGCCTGGACCGTCGACGACGCCCTGCTCGCCCGTCTCACGCTGGCCGCGGCCGGCCCCAGCTATCCGCGCCCCGACATCGCCTCGGCCAACGGCTACGGCATCGCGGCTGACGGCCTGCGCGTGAGCGCGACCAGCGAGGTGCACACCTCGGTCAAGGGCAACCTGGGCGTGGTGCACGACACCCGTTTCGAGCAGGAGCGCAGCTTCCCCACCGACCAGAACCTGGTGATGTCCAGCTCCCTGTTCCATGCCTCGCTGGCGCCCGGCGAGGGGGCGAACACGGGGACCGGCGTCCTGATCACCTCCTTCACCTCGGGCGGCACCCTGGACGCGGCCACCTGGCGCCATACCGTCAGCCCGGTGCCCGAACCCGGGCAGTCCGGCATGCTGCTGGCCGGCGCCGGACTGCTCGGCTGGCGCCTGCGGCGGCGCGCCGCCCCTGCCCCGGGCTGACATCCTCCGCCCGGCTTGCCTCCCAGCCGGCGCATATCGATATGCGCCGGCCGACTCAGGCGTTTTCCGTATGTGCTAGCGCGAAGAGATTCGTTCTCTTCGCGCCGGCCCGTCGATACCATCGTCGCAAGTTCATCACCTGTTATGACAGGCCCACGAGACTTGCGAATGACTTCCTTCCGCGCCATCGAACACTCGCCCGAACCGCTCTATTCCCAGGTGCGCGAACGCCTGCGCGAGCGCATCCTGGACGGCACCTACCTGCACGACGCCCGCCTGCCCGCCGAAAGCGAGATCAGCGCCATCTTCGGCGTCAGCCGCATCACGGTGCGCCAGGCCCTGAGCGACCTGCAGAACGAGGGCCTGATCGTCAAGGTGGCCGGCAAGGGCTCCTTCGTGGCCCGCCCCCGCCCCAGCCAGGAGCTCAGCCGCCTGGAAGGCTTCGGCGAAGCGATGTCGCGCAAGGGCCACCGCATCCTCAACCGCGTCGTCTCGCAGCTGGAGCTGCCGGCCACGCCGGCGGTCGCGGCCCAGCTGCGGCTGCCGGTCGGCGCGCCGGTGTGCGAGATCCGGCGCGTGCGCTTCCTCGACCGCGAACCGGTGTCGTATGAAGTCACCTACCTGCCGCCCGCCCTCGGCCGCCGCCTGCGCACGGAAAACCTTGCCGAGCGCGACATCTTCCTGATCCTGGAAGTCGACTACGGCATCGCGCTCGGCCATGCCGACATCCAGATCGGCGCCGTCAACGCCGACCCGGCGCTGGCCACCTCGCTGGCGGTGGCGCCGCGCGCGGCCCTGCTGCGGATCGAGCGCCTGACCTGGAGCGCGGACGGCGAGCCGCTCGATTTCGAATACCTGTACGTGCGCGGCGAAGCCTTCCAGTACCTGCTGCGCCTGCCCCGCCATCCTTCTTCCACCCAAGGAACCTGATATGGAAACACATGTGCAAACCGTCGACGTGCTGGTGATCGGCGGCGGCACCGCCGGCCCGATGGCGGCGGCCAAGGCCAAGGAAGCCGACCCTTCCCTGCGCGTCCTGCTGCTCGAGAAGGCCAACGTCAAGCGCAGCGGCGCGATCTCGATGGGCATGGATGGCCTGAACAACGCGGTGGTGCCGGGCTTCGCCACGCCCGAGCAGTACGTGCGCGAGATCACCATCGCCAACGACGGCATCGTCAACCAGAAGACCGTGATGGCCTACGCCCGCAACAGCTACGCCATGATCGAGGAACTGGACAGCTGGGGCGTCAAGTTCGAGAAGGACGAAACCGGCGACTACGCGATGCGCAAGGTGCACCACATGGGCACCTACGTGCTGCCCATGCCGGAGGGCCACGACATCAAGAAGGTGCTGTACCGGCGCCTGAAGCGGGCGCGGGTCGAGATCACCAACCGCCTGGTCGCCACCCGCCTGCTGCTGGACGCCGACGGCGCGGTGGCCGGGGCCATGGCCTTCGACTGCCGCACTGCCGACTTCCACGTGATCCGCGCCAAGGCGGTGGTGCTGGCCACCGGCGCCGCCGGCCGCCTCGGCCTGCCCGCCTCGGGCTACCTGTTCGGCACCTACGAGAACGCCACCAACGCCGGCGACGGCTACAGCATGGCCTACCACGCAGGCGCCGAACTCTCGGGCATCGAGTGCTTCCAGATCAACCCGCTCATCAAGGACTACAACGGCCCCGCCTGCGCCTACGTCACCGGCCCCTTCGGCGGCCACACCACCAACGGCAAGGGCGAGCGCTTCATCGAGTGCGACTACTGGAGCGGCCAGATGATGCAGGAGTTCTACAACGAGCTTCAGGGCGGCAACGGCCCGGTCTTCCTCAAGATGAACCACCTGGCCGAGGAAACCATCCAGACCATCGAGACCATCCTGCACACCAACGAGCGGCCCAGCCGCGGGCGCTTCCACGCCGGCCGCGGCACCGACTACCGCCAGCAGATGGTGGAGATGCACATCTCCGAGATCGGCCTGTGCAGCGGTCATTCGGCCTCCGGCGTCTGGGTGGACGAAGAGGCGCGCACCACCGTGCCCGGCCTGCACGCGGCCGGCGACCTGGCCTGCGTGCCGCACAACTACATGCTCGGCGCCTTCGTCTACGGCCGCCTGGCCGGCGAGAGCGCGGCGCGCTGGTGCGCCGGGCGCGCCCTGCCCGAGCTGGACCAGGAACAGGTCGAGCGCGAACGCGCCCGGGTCTGGGCGCCCCTCGCGCGCCAGGACGGCCTGCCGCCCAACCAGGTGGAATACAAGCTGCGCCGCATGGTCAACGACTACCTGCAGCCGCCCAAGGTCACGCGCAAGATGGAAATCGGGCTGCAGCGCTTCGAGGCGATCCGCCAGGACCTCGAACACCTGCAGGCGCGCGACCCGCACGAGCTGATGCGGGCGATGGAAGTGCACGCGATCCGCGACTGCGCCGAGATGGCCGCGCGCGCCTCGCTGTTCCGCACCGAAAGCCGCTGGGGCCTGTACCACAACCGGGTCGACTACCCGGAGCGCAACGACGCCGAGTGGTTCGTGCACGTCCAGCTCAAGAAGGAAGACGGCCGCATGACTTGCTTCAAGCGCCCGGTCGACCCCTACATCGTGCCGCTCATCGAGGCCGAGAAGCACGCCTACCACCGGCTGCGGGTGCAGGCCGGGACGCCGTCGGCCACCACCCCGCAACCGATCGCCGCCTGAGGACCGCCATGCCGACCACCATCCAGATAACCAGCGTTCCCGTCACCGTCGACGAGGACAAGTGCATCGCCCACAAGGGCTGCACGGTCTGCGTCGACGTCTGCCCGCTCGACGTCCTGGCCATCGACCTGAGCAAGGGCAAGGCCTACATGAAGTTCGACGAATGCTGGTACTGCATGCCCTGCGAGAAGGATTGCCCGACCGGGGCCGTGCACGTCGACATCCCTTACCTGCTGCGCTGACCAACCTGAAAGACCACAAGGAGAACCCACGTGAAGCTTCGCCACACCCTCATCGGCCTGTCCCTGCTGCTGGCCCTCGGCCAGGCCGGGGCCGCCGACACCATCCGCGTCGCCATCGGCACCCAGGACACCACCATCAACTGCGCCACCGGGGGCCTCCTGATCCGCGAGCTCGGCCTGCTCGAAAAATACCTGCCGCGCGAGGGCAGGTACAAGGACGTCAAGTACGACATCCAGTGGAAGAACTTCACCTCGGGCGCGCCGCTCACCAACGAAATGGTGGCCGGCAAGCTGGACATCGGCTCGATGGCCGACTTCCCCGGCTCCTTCAACGGCGCGGCCCACGCCAAGGCCGGCAAGAAGAGCATCTTCATCACCGTGCTGTCGGGCAGCACCCTGGGCTCGGGCAACGGCATCGTGGTGCCCAAGGCATCGAACGTGCAGTCGCTGGCTGAGCTCAAGGGCAAGACCATTTCGGTGCCCTTCGCCTCCACCGCCCACGGCATGCTGCTGCGCGCGGTGAAGGCTCAGGGCTGGGACCCGGAACGCGACGTCAACATCACTACCCAGGCGCCGGAAGTCGCCGGCTCCGCCCTGCAGAGCAACAAGATCGAGGCCCACGCCGACTTCGTGCCCTTCGCCGAGCTGTTCCCGCACCGCGGCTACGCGCGCAAGATCTTCGACGGCTCGCAGGCCAAGGCGCCGACCCTGCATGGCAGCCTGGTCGACGCCGAGTACGCCAGGAAGTACCCGGAAGTCGTCACCGCCTTCCTGCGCGCGGCCCTGGAGGCCGACCGCCTGATCGCGGCCGAGCCGGAAAAATACAGCGAGCTGATCGCCAAGGTGACCGGCATCGAGGCCGAGGTGAACTACCTGTTCCACGGCCCCCTCGGCCTGCAGACGCGCGACTTCAGCTGGAAGCCGGAATACCGCCAGGCGGTCAAGACCTCGATCGAGACCCTGCGCCTGCTCAAGCGCACCGACAACGACCTCGACGTAAACAGCTTCATCGACGACAGCTATATCCGCGCCGCCTACAAGCAGGCCGGCCTGGACTACGAGCGCCAGCTGAAGAACTACGACAAGCTGCCGCTCAAGGCCAGGGACGCGGCCAGCGGCAAGCCGATCACGGACCTCAAGCGCCTGACCCAGCTCTGGGTCCAGGGCGAGCCGCTGGTGCGCCACTACGCCAGCGCGGACGCCGCCTTCGCCGAGCTGCGCAAGCTGGAGGCCGCCGGCAAGAAGCTGCGCACCATGTACGCCCACGACCAGGACAGCGGTCTCAAGCTGCTGGCGGGCGACGCCTGGTTCGTGGTCAAGGGCAAGGAGATCAGCGCCTTCCTGCTGAAAGCCGACGCCGAGGCCCACGCCCGCAAGGTCCAGGGCAAGGTCGTCGACTACGACACCCTCAAGGGCGGCCAGTCCGCCTGATCCCGCACCGGAGCCGTCATGGAAGCGATCACCTCCTCCCCGTTCGACCCCGCCGCGCTGCGCCGGCTCGGACGCATCCTGCTGCGCATGCTGTCGGTCGCGGCCTGCGTGCTGGCCTGGCAATGGGCCTCCTCGCGGCGCCTCGACCTGGGCCTGGTCAGCTTCCAGAACGTGCCTTCGCCGCGCGAGGTGCTCGAGGCGGCCGCCGGCCTGCTCGAATCGCCCAAGCTGGAGCAGCACCTGAAGGCCAGCGTCTACCGCGTGTTCGCCGGCTTCGCCGGCGCCACCGTGGCCGGCGTCGCCCTCGGCCTGGTCATCGGCCGCTCGCGCCTGCTGGAAGACCTGCTGCTGCCGCCGCTCGAGGTGCTGCGCCCGATTCCGGCGGTCGCCTGGATCCCGCTCGCGATCCTGATGTTCCCCTCGTCCGAGATGTCGATGGTCTACATCACCTTCATCGGCGCCCTGTTCCCGATCCTGCTCAACACCATCCACGGCGTCGAAGGGGTCGATCCGCGCCTGATCGCCTCCTCGCGCAGCCTGGGCGCGGGGCGCTGGACCATCTTCACCGAAGTGATCCTGCCGGCCGCCGCGCCCAGCATCGTCACCGGCCTGTCGATCGGCATGGGCACGGCCTGGTTCTGCCTGGTGACGGCCGAGATGATCTCGGGCCAGTTCGGAATCGGCTACTACACCTGGGCCTCGTACACCGTCCAGAACTATCCGGAAATCGTGGTCGGCATGCTGTTCATCGGCGTGATCGGCATGGGCAGCAGCGTGCTGGTCAAGAAGATCGGCAACCTGTTCCTGCCCTGGTATCTCATGCAAAGGAAGAAGCGATGAACCAGACCTCCACACTGGAACGCCGCCGCCTGGCCGGGCAAACCCTGGGCGGGATCGAGATCGACGGCCTCTCGATCCGCCTGGGCGAGGGCCGCCAGGCCTTCGACGCCGTGCAGGACGTGTCGCTGTCGATCGCTCCCAGCGAATTCGTGTGCGTGCTCGGCCCCTCGGGCTGCGGCAAGTCGACCCTGCTGGGGGCCCTGGCCGGGCACTGGCAGGCCAGCCGCGGCGCGATCCGGGTCGACGGCGAGGCGGTGGCCGGGCCCCACCCGGACCGCGGCCTGGTGTTCCAGCAGCACACCCTGTTCCCCTGGAAGCGGGTGCTCGACAACGTCGCCTTCGGCCTCAAGATGCAGGGCGTGGGACGGCGCGAACGCCAGGCGCGGGCGCGCGAACTGCTGCAACTGGTCGGCCTGGAAGGCTTCGAGGACCGCTATCCGATCCAGCTCTCGGGCGGCATGCAGCAGCGCGTGGAAATCGCGCGCGTGCTGATCAACCAGCCGCGCGTGATGCTGATGGACGAACCCTTCGGCGCGCTCGACGCCCAAACCCGGCTCAAGATGCAGGAGCTGCTGCTGGAAGTCTGGGCGCGGGTGCGGACCACGGTGGTCTTCATCACCCACGACATCGACGAGGCCCTGTTCCTGGCCGACCGCATCCTGGTCATGAGCCCGCGTCCGGGCCGCATCATCGACGAGATCCGACTCGACTTCGCGCGTCCGCGCGACCCCAGCCTCATGACCTCGCCCCACTTCACCCAACTCAAGCGCCACTGCCTGTCGCTGCTGCACCCGCAGGCGAGCATCGTGCCGCTGGCCAGGCTCAGCCCCCTCGGCCCGCAGACGGCGGCCCATCCCGACGCATAAGGATTATTTCGTGACCATCGACCTGCAAGACGACCCGGACATCGCCGCCATCCTCCCGCGCCTGCGCGACCTCGACGCCACCGTGCGCCGCATCGCGGTGCTCGACCTGGCCGACCTCGACGGCGACGCCCATGTGCCCCTGCTGCTGGCGGCCCTGGACGACGCCGCGCCCCTGGTGCGGGCCGAAGCGGCGCGCGCGCTGGAGGCTTTCGAGGCGCCCGCCACCGTGCAGGCGCTGGCGCGCCGCCTGTCCGACCCGGACGAGGCGGTGCGCGCAGCGGCCGCCCAGAGCCTGTCCGAACTCAAGCAGCCGGCCTCGGCGGCCGCCCTGGTGGACTACATCGGCAGCAGCGACAGCTTCGTGCGCGCCGCCGCCCTGCGCGGCGTGCGCGAGCTGAGGGTGGCGGCCAGCTTCGCGCCGGCGCTCGGCGCGCTGGACGACCTGGACGCCAGCGTGCGGCGCGAGGCGGTGGCGGTGCTCGGCTACCTGAAGCAGCCCGAGGCCCTGCCCGCCCTGACCCGCATCGCCGCCCACGACCCGGCCGCCGAGGTGCGGCGCGCGGCGGCCGGGGCGCTCGGTTACGCGGACACGCCGGCGGTGCTGCCGGCGCTGCTGGCGGCCCTGGACGACCAGGCCTGGCAGGTGCGCGAGGAGGCGGCCACCACGCTCGGCAAGCTGCGCCTGACCGAGGCCACCGGCGCCCTGATCGCCGCGCTCGAGGACCCCTACTGGCAGGTCAGGCTGCGCGCGGCGCGCAGCCTGGGACGCCTGCGCAGCAGGGAGGCGCTGGCCGGCCTGCTGGCCACCCTGACGCATACGATCAGCAACCTGCGCAAGGAAGCGGCGCTGGCGCTGGGCGAGATCGGCTCCCCCGCCGCGCTGGACGCCCTGCATGCCAGCGCCGACGATCCCGACCCCGAGGTGCGCAAGTCGGTCAGGCTGGCGATCCGGCAGATCGGGGAAACGGCATGAGCGTGGCGCCTTCGAGGATAGAGAACCACGCCGCCAGCGGCGTGCTGGCGCTCGACTGGGTGGACGGCAGTTCGGTGCGCTGGACCCATGCCGGGCTGCGCGCGGCCTGCCCGTGCGCGGAGTGCCGGGCGCGGCGGCGCGCCGGGCTTGCCGTCACGGCGGACGCCCAGCTGCGCATCGTCGCCATCGAGCAGGTCGGCGCCTATGCGCTGAACCTGGTCTTCGCGGACGGGCACCGGCGCGGGATCTATCCCTACACCCTGCTGGCCCAGGCGGATCAAGCCGGCGTCGCCGACATGCTGGGCTGAACCGCGGCCTGGCCCAGGTGGCCGCTCAGCCAGCGCGCCACCTGCGCCGCCTTCTCCTCGATCTCCGGCCCGAAACCCTGGGTGGCCAGCAAGGCGATGCCGTTCGGATTTCTCAGAACGCCTTCCTTCAGCGCCGGCCGGCCCTGCTCGCTGCCGATGGTGAAGGCGTCCAGGTGCTCGCGCAACAGCGAGGCCAGCACCAGGTTGTGCGAGGACACCAGCACCAGCTCGCGCCCGGCCAGCTGCTCCAGCACGGCGGCGGCCGCCGACACCGACTCCAGGTGGTTGGTGCCCCGGAACACCTCGTCGATCAGGCAGATCCCGGGCGCATCGCGGCTGGCCTCGAGCAGCTCGCGCGCGCGCCGCAGCTCGGCCATGTAGAGGCTCTCGCCCCCCAACAGCGAGTCCTCGTTCTGCATGCTGGCCCGTACCGGCAGGGCCGGCAGGCAGGCCCGCGCCGCGTAGCAGAAACCGAAGGCGCGCGCCGCCACCAGGTTGAGGCCGACCATGCGCAGGAAGGTGCTCTTGCCCGACGCGTTCTGGCCCGACACGAAGGCGCCGCGGCCCTCGAGCTGCACGGACAGGGCGGCCGGCTGGTGCATCAGCGGATGCACGCCCTCTTCCAGCACCATCTTGCGCGGCCCGCCGCGGCCGGCCCAGCACCAGCGCGGGCTGGCCAGCAGGTGCCGCGCCAGGGCCAGGTCGGCTTCCAGTTCGGCGCAGGCCAGGTAGCAAGCGCGCAGCAGGGCGCGCTCGGCGTCCACCATGCGCGCGGTCTTGAAGTAGTGGCCGAGGTTGGCCGCCCCGAACCAGTCGGCGTACTGGCGGCCGCCCGGGATCCTGCGCAGCAGGAGCGAGCGTCCCAGGCGCAGGTGGAGGCGACGCGCCGGCGCCGCCAGTCCGGCGAAGGCCTCGCGCAAGGGTCCGTCCTTCCCGCCCAATGCGGTGGCGGACGCCAGCAGGGCATTGATCGCCTTGAGCGACCCGCTCCAGGCCTCGATCCGCCGGTGGTAATGGATCTGCAGGGCCATCAAGGGCGCGAGCACGGCCAGCGGCGCGATCCAGCCCAGCGGCTGCGTGATCGTGGCGGCCAGCGCCAGCAGCAGCGCGAGGGGCAGCACCCATAGCCAGCGCGCCCACATGGGCACGCGGACCGGGGTAGGCTCGAACAGCAGCCCGGCCACCTCGGCGTCCGCATGGCGCAGCACGCGCAGGTCCTGGCGCAGCGCCTCCAGCGCGGCCAGGTCGTCCATGAGCGCCTGCAGCCGCTCGCGCTGGACGGCGCAGCCGGCGTCCTCCATCCCCGCGCGCAGGCGCCGGTGCAGCGCCTGGCGCCCGAAGATGCTCACGCCCTCGGCCAGGCGCGCCTCGTAGTCGCCGAGCAGCAGGTCTTTCCAGGTCTGGTCGTCGATCCCGCTGCTTTCCGGCGCGCCGGTCCGGTACAGGCGTCCGACCTCGTCCGGGGTGAAGAAGCAGGCGGGCGGCTCTTGAACGCCGGCGCCGGCCAGGCGGCGCCACAGGTCCTGCAGATGGTCGAACAGCGACAAAGAAGCATCCTTCCCAAACGGGTCCGGCCGCGCCGGGTGCGCGACCGAGATGCGGACGATGCCACGGACTTGCAAGATTGAACACCCCGCCGCAGCGCAATTACCCTCCATGGGTGGGGCGCGCTGTCCGTCCGCTGTCCGGGGCCGTCTTTACGGACACAGCGGACAGCGGACGCGAGCGCAGCGTTTCCAATCGAATCAATGACTTAACTGATTGGCACGGTTCGTGCAACAGACCGGCCATACCTTGCAACCCGATGTCATCATGATCCGAGACACCTCCCACCAAGACGCCGTCATCGCCCCGCTGCCGGCGCAGAAGTTCAAGCGCCGCGCCCTGATCGGCGGCGCGGCCGCCGCCGTCGTCGTCCTCAGCGCCCTGCTGCTGTCCGCCTGGAACAGCAGCGAACACTCGGTGTCCGAGTCGCGCCTGCGCATCGCGGAAGTCGGCCGCGGCACCCTGGTGCGCGACGCCTCGGTCAACGGCCGCGTGGTCGCCGCCGTCAGCCCCACCCTGTACGCCACCGCGCCCGCCACCGTCAACCTGAAGGTCGCCGCCGGCGACACCGTCAGGAAGGGCGACGTGCTGGCCGTGCTGGAGTCGCCCGACCTGACCGATGAACTCAAGCGCGAGACCTCGAGCTACGAGCAGCTCAAGGCCGAGGTGGCGCGCCAGCAGATCCTGTCGCGCAAGCAGAAGCTGCTGGCCCAGCGCGAAGCCGACACCGCCGAGATCGAACGCCTGTCGGCCCAGCGCACCCTGGAACGCTACGAGAGCGTGGCCCAGGTCGGCGTCATCGCCAAGATCGACTACCAGAAGGCCAAGGACGCGCTCAACTCGGCCGAGATCCGCGCCCGCCACGCCGCCCAGGCCGCGAACCTCGAGGGCGACGACGTCCAGCTCGCCCTTAGAACGAAGCAGAACGAGCTGGAACGCCAGCGCCTCTCGCTCGCCAACGCCCAGCGCCGGGTCGACGAACTCACGGTGCGCGCCCCGGTGGACGGCTTCATCGGCACCCTCAATGTCCAGAACCGGATGGTGGTGGCCGCCAACGCCCCGCTCATGACCCTGGTCGACCTGTCCAAGCTCGAGGTCGAGCTGGAAGTGCCGGAAACCTATGTCAACGACCTCGGCCTGGGCATGAACGCCGAGATCACCCTGCCCAGCGGGAAGGCCACCGGCAAGCTCTCGGCCCTGTCGCCGGAAGTGGTCAAGAACCAGGTGCTGGCGCGGGTGCGCTTCGACGGCGAGCAGCCCAGGGGCCTGCGCCAGAGCCAGCGCGTGAGCGCGCGCCTCCTGATCGAGGAAAAGGCGAACGTGGTGATGCTGCCGCGCGGCCCCTTCGTCGAGAGCGAGGGCGGGCGCCACGCCTACGTGGTGCAGGACGGCGTGGCCGTGCGCACCCCGATCCAGCTGGGAGCGACCAGCATCTCGTCGGTGGAGATCATCTCGGGCCTGAAACCCGGAGACAAGGTCGTCATCGCCGGCACCGACAGCTTCAACAACGCCGCACGCGTATCGATCAACCGCTAAGAACCGTCCGAACAAGGAGAACCCCATGCTGCGCATGACCAACCTGAGCAAGGTGTACCGCACCCACATGATCGAGACCCACGCGCTGCGCGGTTTCGAGATCGAAGTCAAGCAGGGCGAATTCGTCACCGTGACCGGTCCCTCGGGCTCGGGCAAGACCAGCTTCCTGAACATCGCCGGCCTGCTGGAGGAATTCACCTCGGGCGAGTACATCCTCGACGGCGTGAACGTGAAGGGCCTGGACGACACCGCCCGCTCGCGCCTGCGCAACGAGAAGCTCGGGTTCATCTTCCAGGGCTTCAACCTGATTCCGGACCTGAACCTGTTCGACAACGTCGACGTGCCGCTGCGCTACCGCGGCTTCAACGCCAAGGAGCGCAAGGAGCGAATCGAGGACGCGCTGTCCAAGGTCGGCCTGGCCTCGCGCATGAAGCACTTCCCGGCCGAGCTGTCTGGCGGCCAGCAGCAGCGCGTGGCGATCGCGCGCGCCCTGGCCGGTTCGCCCAAGCTGCTGCTGGCCGACGAGCCGACCGGCAACCTGGACACCCAGATGGCGCGCGGCGTGATGGAGTTGCTGGAAGAGATCAACGCGGCCGGCACCACCATCCTGATGGTGACCCACGACCCGGAACTGGCGGTGCGCACCCACCGCAACGTCCACATCATCGACGGCCAGGTCTCGGACCTGGTGCGCCGCGGCCCGACCCTGGTCGACAAGGCCACCGCCTGAGGAAGCGCCATGTTCTCCTATTACTTCAAGCTCGGCGTGCGCAGCCTGCGCCGCAACCCGGCCCTGACCGCGCTGATGGTGCTGACCCTGGCGGTCGGCGTGGCGGCCAGCGTCTCGACCCTGACCATCCTGCACGTGCTGTCCGGCGACCCGATCCCGGAAAAGAGCGAGCGCCTGTTCGTGCCGCACATCGACAACGGCCCGGTCGAAGGCTGGGCGCCGAGCGACGGCCCCAACGACGACCAGATGAGCTACATGGATGCGGTCAACCTGCTCAAGAGCGGCCAGGGCGAGCGCCGCACGGTGATGTACGGCATGCACATCCCGGTCGAGCCGCCGCGCACCGACATCCCGGCCTTCAACGCCTACGGCATCGCGCCCACGCGCGACTTCTTCGCCATGTTCAATGTCCCCTTCCTGCACGGCCAGGCCTGGACCGAGAGCGACGACCAGCGCGGCGGCAACGTGGTGGTGCTGGGACGCGCCACCGCCGAGAAGCTGTTCGGCGAGGCCAGCCCGGTCGGGCGCGAGCTGCGCATGCGCGGCCAGCCCTTCACCGTGGTCGGCGTGATCGACAACTGGGCGCCGCTGCCGCGCTACTACAAGCTGATCGGCGGCAGCCGCATCACCAGCGAGGAATTCTTCATTCCCTTCGCCACCGCGATCCGGCTCGAGGTCGGCCACAGCGGCAGCATGAACTGCAGCGCGCGCCGCGACCCGGGCTGGGCCAACCTGCTGGCCTCGGAGTGCACCTGGCTCCAGTTCTGGTTCGAGACCCGCAGCGCCTCCGACCGCGCCGACCTCCAGAACTGGCTGGACAACTACGCCGCCGACCAGCGCAAGCTGGGCCGCCTGAAGCGCAACGCGCCCAACAAGCTGTACGACGTGATGGAGTGGATGGAACAGCTCAAGGTGGTCGGCAACGACAGCAAGCTGTCGGCCTGGCTGGCCTTCGGCTTCCTGATCCTGTGCCTGGTGAACACCATCGGCCTGCTGCTGGCCAAGTTCTCGACCCGCGCGTCCGAGATCGGCGTGCGGCGCGCGCTGGGCGCCTCGCGCAGCGACATCTTCCGCCAGTACCTGATCGAGACCGGCGTGGTCGGCCTGGTCGGCGGCGTGCTGGGCCTGGCGCTGGCCTTCGGCGCCCTGGCCCTGATCGGCATGCAGAGCAAGAGCATGGCCATGATCGCCCGCATGGACTGGCAGATGCTGATCCTGACCTTCCTGATGTCGGTGAGCGCCGCCATCGTCGCCGGCCTGCTGCCGACCTGGCGCGCCTGCCAGGTCACCCCGGCGATCCAGCTCAAGTCGCAATAACGTCCGGAGACCCACCATGGAAATCAAGCCTATCCTTTCCGCCCTGCTGCGCAACAAGACCGGGCCGATCCTGGTCGCGCTCCAGGTGGCCCTGAGCCTGGGCATCCTGGCCAACGCCCTGCACATCGTGAACGAGCGCCGCGAAGTGGCGGCGCGCCCCTCCGGCATGGCCGACGAGAGCAGCGTGTTCTACTTCCAGGTGCGCAACCTGAACAACGACACGCCCGAGCAGCAGCTGGCCGCCATGAAGCGCGAGGTGGAGGTGCTGCGCGCCGTGCCGGGCGTGGTCGCGGTGGCCAACGTCAGCCAGATGCCGCTCTCGCGCAGCGGCAGCAACAGCAGCGTGGCCCTGGACCGGCGCCAGGAGCGCGAGACCACGCTGGCCTCGCAGTACGTGACCGCCGACTCCCTGATCAAGGCCTATGGCCTGAAGCTGGTCGAGGGCCGCGACTTCCTGCCCCAGGAGATCAACGACATCAACGAGAACGAGCAGGCCGAGTTCCCCAAGGCCCTGATCATCTCCAAGCCGCTGGCGGACAAGCTCTGGCCCGGCCAGCCGGCGGTCGGCAAGACCATGTTCTTCGGCACCGGCGAGGGCGCCTTCGAGACCCAGGTGGTGGGCGTGGTCGAACGCCTGCAGTCGGCCCACGCCGAGGTGGGCGAGCGCGGCGAGTTCTCGTCCATCACCCCGGCTCGCCTGTACGGCAACCCGGGCAGCCTGTACGCCGTGCGCGCCGAACCCGGCCAGCGCGACCGCGTGATGAAGGAAGCCGAGGAAGCCCTGCGCAAGTCCTCGGCCACCCCGATGATCCTGACTGCCAAGACCACCGAGGAAGACCGCGCCAACCGTTACCGCGCCGACGTGGCCCTGTCCTGGATGCTGATCACGGTCAGCGTGCTGCTGCTCCTGATCACCTGCTCGGGCATCGTCGGCATGGCCAGCCTGTGGGTGACCCAGCGCCGCAAGCAGATCGGCGTGCGCCGCGCCCTGGGGGCCCGCAAGATCGACATCCTGCGCTACTTCATCACCGAGAACGTGATGATCACCAGCGCCGGGGTGTTCGGCGGGATCCTGTTCGGCATCGGCCTGAACCACCTGCTGGTCGCCAAGCTCGAGATGGCGCGCCTGCCGATCGCCTATCTCGGCGGCGGCGCCGTGGCGTTCTGGTCGCTCGGCATCCTGGCGGCCTACGGCCCGGCGTGGCGCGCGGCCAGCATCTCGCCGGCCCTGGCCACCCGCAGTGCCTGACTGTACCTGACGCAGTACCTGAGCCACTGAGCCGGTGCTATGCTAGCGGCCATGCCCACTGTACTCATCATTGACGACAACGCCGCCGTCGCGATCGCGCTGGAAGTGCTGTTCTCGCTGCACGACATCGCCTCGCTGCGCGCGGCCTCGCCCGAGGAAGGGCTGGCCATCCTGGCGCGCGAGCCGGTGGACCTGGTGATCCAGGACATGAACTTCACGGCCGACACCACCTCGGGCGAGGAAGGCGTGGCCCTGTTCCGCCAGATCCGCCAGCGCCATCCCGACCTGCCGGTGATCCTGCTGACCGCCTGGACCCACCTGGACGCGGCGGTCGACCTGGTCAAGGCCGGCGCCGCCGACTACCTGTCCAAGCCCTGGAACGACGAGCGCCTGCTGGCCACCGTCACCAACCTGATCGAGCTGGGCCAGGCCAACCGCGCGCTCGCCACCCGCCTGCAGCGCGAGCGGCGCGCCAAACGCGAGCTGGAGCAGAATTTCGACCTGCGCGGCCTGGTGTGGCAGGACCCGGCGACCGAACGCGTGCTGCACCTGGCCTGCCAGGTGGCGCGCGCCGACGTGCCGGTGCTGATCACCGGCCCGAACGGCACCGGCAAGGAGCGCATCGCCGAGATCATCAAGGCCAACTCCCAGGTGGCGGACGGGCCCTTCGTGGTGCTCAACTGCGGCGCCCTGCCCTCCGAGCTGATCGAGGCCGAGCTGTTCGGCGCCGAGGCCGGCGCCTACACCGGCGCGTCCAAGGCGCGCGAAGGCAAGTTCGAGGCGGCCGACGGCGGCACCCTCTTCCTCGACGAGATCGGCAACCTGCCGCTGGCCGGGCAGATGAAGCTGCTGCGGGTGCTGGAGACCGGCCGCTTCGAGCGCCTCGGCTCAAACCGCGAGCGCCAGGTGAAGGTGCGGGTGATCAGCGCCACCAACGCCGACCTGGGCGCCATGATCCGCGCCGGGACCTTCCGCGAAGACCTGTTCTACCGCCTGAACGTGATCGAGCTGCGCCTGCCGCCGCTGGCGGCGCGACCGGGCGACATCCTGCCCCTGGCGCTGAGTTTCCTCCCCCAGGGCAAGCGCCTGCACCCGAGCGCCGAGGCGGCCCTGCTGGCCCATGCCTGGCCGGGCAATGTGCGCGAACTGAAGAACGTGATGGCGCGCGCCAGCCTGCTCGCGCGCGCTGAGCTGATCATGCCGCCCGACCTCGGCCTGCCGGCGCCGGCCGTTACCGGGACCGTTACCGGGACCGTTACCGGGACCGTCACCGGGACCGTCTCCGGCACCGACGCCGAGCCCGACCGCGACGCCATCGCCGCCGCGCTGGCGCGCGCCGGCGGCGTGGTGGCCCAGGCCGCCGCCGAGCTGGGCCTGTCGCGCCAGGCCCTGTACCGGCGCATGGAGCGGCTCGGCATCGCCAGGTCGGCATGAGCCGGGAGGCGCGCAAGCCGGGCTCGCGCTTCCGCCTGTCGCTGGTCACGCGCTGGTCGGCCCTGGTCGGCACCCTGCTGGCGCTGGGCATCCTGATCGCCATCGGCCTCGACCAGCTGTTCCCGGACAGCCCGCTGCTGGTGTTCTCGGTCTGCCTGCTGGCCGTGGTGCCGATCGCGATCATCACCATTCGCTCCCAGATCCAGCCCATCCTGTCCCTGTTCCGCGCCCTGGAGGGCACGGTGGCCAGCTACCGCGACGGCGACTTTTCCTTCAGCCTGCACTGGCCGCAGAACGACGAGCTGGCCGACCTGATCGCCGCCCACAACGCGCTCGGCGAAGTGCTGCGCGAGCAGCGCCTGGGCCTGGTGCAGCGCGAGCTGCTGCTCGACACCATGGTCCAGAACACGCCGGTGGCGATGCTGCTGGTGCTCGACGCCGGCGCCGGCAATGGCCCCATCGTCTACGCCAACCTGGCGGCGCGCCAGTTGCTGTCCGAAGGGCGCAAGCTCGAAGGCCACCAGCTGAGCGAGGTGCTGGACGGCGCCGCCCCCGCCCTGAAGGAAGCGCTGGCGCGCGGCGGCGACGGCCTGTTCACGGCCGGCGAGGCCGAGGACGAGGAGGTCTACCACCTGGCGCGCAGCGCCTTTTCCCTCAACGGGCGCAAGCACGAACTGCTGCTGCTGCGCCACCTGACCACCGAGCTGCGGCGCCAGGAAGTCCAGACCTGGAAGAAGGTCATCCGCGTGATCAGCCATGAGCTGAACAATTCGCTGGCCCCGCTGGCTTCGCTCGCGCATTCGGGGGCGGAGCTGGTGCGGCGCGGCCAGACCGAGCGCCTGCCGCAAATCCTGGAGACCATCGGCGAACGCACCCGCCACCTGGAATCCTTCATCCTCGGCTATGCGCGCTTCGCCAAGCTGCCGGCGCCGCGCCTGGAAGCCTGCGCCTGGCCGGCCCTGGTGGCGCGCCTGCAGGACCAGGTGGATTTCCGCCTGGGCGCGGAGCTGCCGCCGGAGGCGGCCTGGATCGACGCCGCCCAGATGGAGCAGGCGCTGCTGAACCTGCTCAAGAACGCCCACGAGTCGGGCTCGCCGCCGGACGGGGTGGAGCTGCAGGTGCGCCGCGTGCAGGACGCGATCCGCATCGACGTGATGGACCGCGGCAGCGGCATGAGCGAGGCGGTGCTGACCAACGCCCTGGTGCCCTTCTATTCCACCAAGCGCAGCGGCACCGGCCTGGGGCTGGCCCTGGCGCGCGAGATCGCCGAGGCCCACGGCGGCAGGATTTCGCTGGCCAACCGCGAAGGCGGCGGATTGACGGTAACATTGATCCTCCCGGCCCTGCCAGGGCCGCAGATCCCCTGACCCGTGGAGCAAAGCATGCCGACCATCATCGGAAAAGCGACATCGATCAACGTGCGCAAGGTCTTGTGGACCTGCGCCGCCCTCGGCCTGCCGGTCGAGCGCGAGGAGTGGCAGGAGCAGTACGCCACCCTGAATCCGAACCGCATGGTGCCGGTGCTGGTGGAGGACGAGTTCGTGTTGTGGGAATCGAACACGATCTGCCGCTATCTCGCCAACCGTTACGGCAAGGGCGCCCTGCTGCCCTTCGAGGCGCGGGAGCGCGCCGCGGTCGAGCAGTGGATGGACTGGCAGGCGACCGAACTCAACACGGCCTGGCGCTACGCCTTCATGGCGCTGGTGCGCGCCAGCCCCGCCCACCAGGATCCCGCGCAGGTGGCGGCCAGCGTGGCGGCCTGGAACCGCCACATCGGCATCCTGGATGCCCAGCTGGCCCAGCAGGCCCAGACCGACGCCTGGGTGGCGGGGGCGGAATTCTCGCTGGCCGACATCGTGCTGGGCCTGTCGGTGAACCGCTGGAAGATGACGCCCATGGACCGGCCCACGTATCCGCACGTGGACGCCTGGTACGAGCGGCTGGCGACCCAGCCGGGCTTCAAGGAGCATTGCGCCAACGGCACGCCCTGAACGGCGGACGGCTGGACGGCTGGACGGCTGGACGGCTGGACGGCTGGACGGCTGGACGGCAGCATGTTATCGCCAGCGGCTCTGGTAAGATCGCCAAACGCCGCAACTTCTTCAGTTAGCCCCAAAACGTCGTTCCGGCGAAGGCCGGAACCCAAGTTCCTTGCGTCGCCACGATAATCGAACGCAGCGGCAACGCGAGCAAACTTGGGTTCCGGCCTTCGCCGGAACGACGGTGTGAAGCTGGCGGAACATCATTATTACTCCATGCCTCCCACTTCCCCCCGCACCATCGACCCGCGCTTCGCCCAGCCCGGCCATCCGCCCGCCACCATCGACGAATTCGAGGGCGTGCGCTTCCTGCACCTGGGCACCTCCTGGGTCCAGGGCGCGATGCGCCTGTCCAAGCCGGACGCCATCGAGCTCGAATACGTGCAGATGATGATGATGTGGACCCTGTTCGTCCAGAACCCGCGCCACGTGGTCCAGCTCGGGCTGGGCAGCGCGGCGCTGACCAAGTTCTGCTACCAGCGTTTCCCGGCCGCGCGCGTGACCGCGGTCGAGCTCAATCCCAACGTGATCGCGATCTGCCGCGCCCTGTTCGGCCTGCCGGACAACGACGCGCGCCTGGGCGTGCGCGAGATGAACGCCCTCGACTTCGTGCTCGACCGCGCCAACCACGGCACGGTGGACGTGCTCCAGGTCGACCTCTACGACGAAGAGGCGCGCGGCCCGGTGCTCGATACGCCCGAGTTCTACCAGGGCTGCTTCGACTGCCTGCGCGAAGGCGGCATCATGACCACCAATGTGTTCGGCGACTTCGCCAACTACGACAAGAACCTGCAGGCGATGGAGCAGGTCTTCGACGCCGTGGTGTGGCTGCCCGAGGTCCACGACGCCAACATCGTGGTGCTGGCCTTCAAAAACGCGCCCAGCCTCGACTTTTCGCTGCTCTACGAGCGCGCCCTCGAGGTCAAGCGGCGCCTGAACCTGCCCGCCAAGAACTGGGTCAATGGACTAAAAGACTGGATGCGCGATCACCAGGGCTGAGCGTAGCCCGCGCCGGCTGGCGCGCCGCCGGTCGTCCGCGCCGGCCCGTCACCAGGCCGGGCACCTCGCCGCCCAGTTCGGAGGCCGGCACCGGCATCCCCAGCACCGCGTAGACATCGCCGTCCGGCTCGCGCTCCAGCGCCAGCACCGGGAACACGCGCTCCAGGTTGGCGTACTTGGCCCAGGCCCCGGCGCCGCGCTGCTGGGACGGCGGCATCGCCATCGCGGCGTAGCCGCGCGCCCCGTTCTCGACGGCGGCGATGCTCCAGGCCCGCCCATGGTAGGCGGCGTCGCCCGCCGCCTCGTGGTGGGCGCGGTCGAAGCAGCGTACGCGCAGGTGGGCGCCCGGCAGCGGATGCTCGCGCAGGCGCTGGTTCGGCCCGTGCCACAACTGCATCAGCACGATGCCGGACGGTCCGAACGCGTCCCATGCGTCTTCGAGGTTGCCATAGTGTTCGAGGCCATATCGTTTGCAGAGCTGGGTGATGTTCATGTGCTTTCGTTCCGTTGCTGTTGCCGCCGCTCGCGCTGGCGGCGCGTCCCGGGCCCCTGCAGCGCACGCAGCAGGATCTCGCGGGACAGGTTGCAGCTCTCCAGGTACAGCATGCCCGCGTTCATGCCGCGTGTCTCGGCCAGAAACAACGCGTATTCGGTGACGAGCGCACCTTGCTCGTCTGTTCGCCGCTGGGTCATGTGTGGCTGCTTCGCTTGCCTTGCTATGCCGCCCCTGGAGGCGGCGTGTTCAGGTCGGCGGAGCGAACCCCGCCTGGCCGAATACCCCCCGATATCGGTACCGGCTTGGCGCTTATGCTAAGGCCAACTTATGACGCACTCGTGGCGATCTTGTTAGCGAACGTAACAAGACGCTTGAGCCCGCTTCAGAAGCCGTTTTTAGGGTTTGGCCAAAGGAAATTTTGCTGAACCAAATGAAACGTATTTTTTCCACCCTTTGCTCATAAACTTAAGACAAGACAGTACATGCGTGGTTTTTGCGCTACACCTATGCAAAAACGTTCGACCCGTATGTACCAGATTTCATAACCAATCCTTTCTTTTCTATAACACGTTGTTAATATTTACTTGCGTCTTAGTAATCTGGACGAGAACAACAACACAACGCTTAAGGATTGAGGATGACGAAGAAAACACTGCCGAAACGCGCCCTGTTGGCAACCGCCCTCATGGCGGCCCTGGCTCCTGCAACCGCCCAACAGGCGGACGAAGGGGTAGCCCAGGTCGTGGTGCTCGGTTCACGTACGCAGGCAAAAACGGCGCTCGACACGGCGGTGCCGGTCGGCCTGATCAACTCCAAGGACCTGCAATCGGCAGGTTCTCTTGAACTCGGCAAGATCCTGCAGGATCTCGACCCCTCGTTCAATTTCACCACCACCTTCATCAGCGACGGCACCGACATCATCCGTCCGGCCACCCTGCGCGGCCTGGGCCCGGACCAGCTGCTGGTCCTGATCAACGGCAAACGCCGCCACCAGCAGGCGCTGGTGAACGTCCAGCAAACCATCGGCCGCGGCTCGGCCGGCACCGACATCAACGCGATTCCGCTGTCGGCGATCCAGTCGATCGAGGTGCTGCGCGACGGCGCCGCCGCCCAGTACGGCTCGGACGCGATCTCGGGCGTGATCAACATCATCCTCAAGAAGGGCGCCAACATCGGCGGCGTGAGCGCGAGCGCGGGCTCCACCAGCGAAGGCGACGGCGACACCTACTCGCTCAGCGCCTACAAGGGCTTCGCCCTGGGCCAGGACGGCGGCTACCTGAACCTGTCGGCCGAGGCGCGCGACCGCGAAGAGACCAACCGCGCCGGCGTCGACACCCTGCGCGTGAACCCGCCGCGCGTGACCCAGCGCATCGGCGATTCGGACGCCCAGGACTACTACCTGTGGATGAACTCGGCCCTGCCCCTGGCCGGCGGCGAACTGTACGCCTTCGGCGGCGCGTCCAAGCGCAAGGGCGATTCCTCGGGCTTCTACCGTTCCGCGGGCGACTCGCGCAACGTGCCGGCGATTTATCCGAACGGCTTCCTGCCCAACATCATCACCACCGTCAAGGACGCCTCGCTGTCGGTCGGCTACCGCCACGACCTGGCCGGCGACTGGAGCGCCGACGTCAGCCTGACCCACGGCCGCAGCCAGCTCCAGTTCCACGAGCGTAACTCGATCAACGTCAGCTACTACTACGAGAACGGCTCCTCGCCGACCTCCGCCGACACCGGCACCCTGAAGTTCGACCAGACCACCTTCAACCTCGACTTCAAGGGTTCGGTGAACTTCGCCGGCGCCCCGCTGTACGTGGCCACCGGCTTCGAATGGCGCGAGGATAACTACGAGATCGAAGCGGGCGACCCGGTCTCCTACCAGTACGGCCGCACCAACGATCCGACCAAGATCATCCGCGACCAGAACGGCGGCATCGCGGCCTCCGGCATCCAGGGCTTCCCGGGCTGGACCCCGGGCACCGCGGTCGACGACGGCCGCCACAACACCGCGCTCTACCTCGACCTCGAACGCAAGTTCGGCAACGAGCTGAGCGTCGGCGCGGCCGTGCGTCACGAGCGCTATTCGGACTTCGGCACCACCACCACCGGCAAGCTGAACTTCCGCTTCGACCCGAGCCGCACCGTGGGCGTGCGCGGCAGCGTCTCGACCGGCTTCCGTGCGCCGGGCGTGCAGCAGAAGTTCTACAGCTCGGTCTCGACCAACCTGAACTCGGCCGGCGTGCTGACCGAGACCCTGACCGCGCGCGAGAACAGCGCCGTGACCCGCGCCTTCGGCATCGAGCCGCTGAAGGAAGAGACCTCGAAGAGCGCCAGCCTGGGCCTGATCCTGCGTCCGACCACCAGCTTCTCGGTCACCGCCGACGTCTACAAGATCAAGATCGACGACCGCATCGTCTTCTCGAGCAACATCGCGCCTGAGACGGGCCCCTGCCCGACCGCCGCCGCCTGCCCGATCAAGGCGATCCTCGATCCGCTGCGCGTGGGCCAAGCGCAGTTCTTCACGAACGCGATCGACACCACCACCACCGGCCTGGACATCGTGGCCCAGCAGACCATCCGCGGCCAGGGCTCGACCCTGGTGCTGTCCGGCCAGCTCGGCTTCAACAAGACCGAAGTGGACAATCGCCGCTCGCAGTCGCCGGTGCTGACCGGCGCCCAGCTGTTCGACGACACCCAGGTGACCCTGATCGAGCGCGGCCAGCCGCGCAAGCACCACGTGGTCTCGGCCGACTACACCACCGGCCCGTGGAACGTGACCGCGCGCGCCAACTACTTCGGCGAGGTGCAGGGCCAGGGCTTCACCCCGGGCTTCATCCAGACCTGGGCCGCCAAGTGGATCGTCGACCTGACCGGCCGCTACAACTTCACCAAGAACCTGAGCCTGTCGGCCGGCGTGAACAACCTGTTCGACACCTACCCGACCCGTTGGGACCCGGTCAAGGCCGCGCCCTTCCCGCAGCTGGGCTTCACCCACTGCTGGGAGACCTGCCCGTTCGGCATCAACGGCCGTTCGTTCTACGTGAAGGCGGACTACAACTTCTAAGCCTGCCCAGGCTTGCCCAAGCGCCCGCGATGCCGCAGCCCGGCATCGCGGGCTTTTTCTTTGGTGGGCCGGCACGGCGTCAAGCTCAGGCAAGGCAGCAGCAGGCCGGGGCACAGGCGGCACAGCCGCAGCACGAACAGCAGGCACTGGCAGACCAGGATCAGGTTCGAGATCGGCATGCTGCGCTCCCGGATCGCCCTTGCCCGCTTACCTGGCGTAGGCGCTGGCGACCTGGCCGACCAGGGTGGCCCAGGGCATGTCGAGGGCGCCGTAGGCCGCGCCGGCTTGCGGACGGCCGTTGTCCTTCAGGATCTCGACCATCAGGGTGGCGTAGTCCGACAGGATCACGCCCGCCTGCTGCATGCGCAGCAGGCCGACCTGGCGCTTGGTGTCGCTGAAGGTGCCGGAAGCGTCCACCGCGACGTAGGCGTCCAGGCCACGGGCCACCGCCGTCATCGCGGGGAAGGCGGCGCAGACTTCGAGCGAGATGCCGGCGAAGATCAGCTTGCTGCGGCCGGTGGCCTCGATGGCGGCGGCCACGCGCTCGTCGTCGTAGGCGTTGACCGAGGAGCGGTCAATGATCCCGACGCCGGGCAGCGCCTCCACCAGCTCGGGGAAGGTCGGACCCCACATGCTGTCGGCGGCGGTGGTGGTCACCACGATCGGCAGGCCCAGGGCCTTGGCCGCCCTGGCCAGGGCGACCACGTTGTGTTTCAGTTCGCCGGTGGAGTAGTCGCGCACGCCGGTCATCAGGCCGACCTGGTGGTCGACCAGGATCAGGGCGGCGTTGTCGGCGGTCAGGGGTTCGTAGCTGCGCTTGCTCATGGCGGTTCTCCTTGGATGTGGGTGGGTGATGTCGGCGGCCGCCCTTGCGGCGCCGGGGCACGATGTTCGTCGTGGTGAGAACATCCTATCCACTGGACGATGGCGCCAGAAGCCGGCAAAATTGCGACTCAGCTTCCAACGATTTGGACGATAGGGTGACGATGCTGGACCTGAACGACTTCTACTTCTTCGTGCACGTGGTCGACCGCGGCGGCTTCACGGCGGCCGGCCGCAGCCTGCAGATCCCCAAGTCCACCCTCAGCCACCGGATGCAGCAACTCGAAGGCAACCTGGGGGTGCGCCTGCTGAACCGCACCTCGCGCCGTTTCGGCATGACCGACGCCGGCGAGGAGTTCTACCGCCACGCGGTGGCCATGCTGCGCGAGGCCGAACTGGCCGAGGCCATGGTGCGCAATCGCCTGGGGGAACCGACCGGCACCATCCGCTGCACCGCCGGCGTGGCCACCATGCAGTTCGCGCTGGGCGACATCATCTCGGACTTCCTGGTCCGCTACCCCAAGGTGAACGTGATCGCCCACTCGGGCGACCGCACGGTCGACATCGTGGGCGAGAACTACGACATCGCGGTGCGCGCCCATACCGATCCGCTGCCCGACTCCAACCTGGTGCAAAGGACGCTCGCGCCCGCGCCCTGGTACCTGTTCGCCGGCGCCGGCTACCTGGCCGCGCATGGCGTGCCGCGCACGCCCGAGGACCTGCGCGGCCACGCCTCGCTGTTCATGATGCGCACCGGCGTCGCGCCGGCCTGGCGCCTGCGCAATCCGCGCCAGCCGGGCGACGAATTCGTGCTGCCGCTGGCGCCGCGCCTGCTGAGCGACGACATGGTCGGCCTGCAGCAGGCGGCGATCCGCGGCCTGGGCATCGTGGCCCTGCCCAGCTATGTATGCCGCGCCGCCGTGCGCAGCGGCGAGCTGCAGCGCGTGCTGCCGGACTGGCTGGCCGGCGACGCCACCCTGACCGCCCTGCTCCCTTACCGCAAAGGGCTGCTGCCCTCGGTGCGGGCCTTCCTCGACCACCTGGCGGCGGAATTCCCCAAGAACGTGCTGCTCTGAAGAAGCGCGCGCCCATCGTCCGGTTCCTTGGACGCTAAGTCCGGTTTTCACCGGCTTCCCGGCCGCCGGCCGATCTCTTACATTGCTCGCAACAGCAACGACAGGAGTATCGATCATGCACCCGACCCTCGCGGACCGCCCCCGCACCGCCCTGCAACGGCTGGGCAAGGTCGTCGCCGGCCAGCCCCAGGCCATCGGCGACGGCTTCAACGCCACCCACTTTTCGGAAGAGATGTTCGACGGCGGCATGGACCCGCTGCTGATGGTGGACGACTTCGTGATGACGGCGCCCACCTTCGCGCCCCACCTGCATGCCGGCATCTCGGCCGTCACCGCCATGTTCGAGGATTCGACCGGCGCATTCCGTAACCGCGACACCCTGGGCCACGACCTCGGCCTGGTGGCGGGCGACCTGTACTGGCTGACGGCCGCCAGGGGCGCCGTGCACGAGGAGCAGCCGGACCAGGGCGCGCGCACCCATGCGCTGCAGATCTTCGTCAACCTGCCGGGCGGCCGCAAGCACGAGCCGGCGCGCGCCCTGCACGTGACTGCCGACGCCGTGCCGGTGATCGAGACGGCGCGCCAGCGCGTGCGCGTGGTGCTGGGCAGCAGCAACGGCGTGGCCGGCGCGCAGCGCCAGCCCGAGGACATGACCCTGCTCGACGGCTTCCTGGGCCCCGACGCGCGCTTCGCGCACCGCATCCCGGCCGGCCACCAGGCCTGGATCTACGCGGTGTCCGGCGAGCTGGCGCTGCGCCTGGGCGAGGAAGAGCGCGTGCTGCAGGCGGGCAGCGCCACCACGGTCGGCGCCGGCGACGAAGCCACGCTCGACCTGGCCGCCGCCGGCTGCACCCACTTCGTGCTGATCGCCGCCCGTCCGGTGCGCGAAGCCTTCGTCAAGCACGGCCCGCTCGTCATGTCGAGCCTCGCCGACGTGCGCCGCACCCTGGTCGACTACGCCCAGGGCCGCTTCGGCCGCATCGCCGGCTGACGCCCCTTTTTACCGACATCCGCTCCGCCCCGGCGCCCCAGGCCGCGGGGCGTGGCCCGACACACCCCTGCACAGGAGACGACCATGCCCGACACCGCGATCCACACCCGACAAGGCAGCACCAGCTTCATCAACATCGAACCCGACGAGCGCCTGCGCGAGGCGGCGCTGCGCGAGCAGTTCGCCCGCTTCTGGGCCGCCGGCAGCGCCAGCCTGCGCGCCACCTACGACGCCTTCATCTCGAACTGCCCCATGGCCGAAGGCGTCGCCGTGGAAGCGGTGGAGGACGACGGCGTGCGCGGCTGGTGGGTGCGCCCGGCGGCAAGCAAACCGGGCGAGGCCATCCTCTATGTGCACGGCGGCGGCTACGTGCTGGGCTCGGCCGCGGCCTACCGCGGCTTCGTCAGCCAGCTGGTGGCGCGCACCGGACTGCCGGCCCTGGTGATCGACTACCCGCTGGCGCCGGAAGCTGCCCTGCCGGCCGCGCCCGAGGCGGCGCTGGCGGCCTGGCGCTGGCTGAGGGAACGCGGCTTCGAGCGCGTGGCGCTGGCCGGCGACTCGGCCGGCGGCGGCCTGGCCCTGGTCACCCTGGCCCGGATCGCCGCCCTGCCCGACGCCGGCGCGCCGCTCGCGGGCGTGGTGTTCTCGCCCTGGACCGACCTCGCCTCCACCGGCGCCTCGATGCGCGACGAGGCCGTGCAGGACCCGCTGATCGGCTACGACTACCTGCAGGACTGCGCCAACAAGGTGCTGGTGCACCGCTCGGCCTTCGACCCGCTCGCCTCGCCCCTGTACGGCGAGCTGCGCGGCCTGCCGCCCCTCCTGATCCAGGTCGGCACCGACGAGCGCCTGCTGGACGACGCGCGCGGCTACGCCGAGCGCGCGCGCCGCGCCGGCAGCGTCGTCGACCTCGAGGTCTGGGAAGGCATGCACCACGTGTTCCAGCTCGACGTCGCCCACCTGGCCAGCAGCCGCGCCGCCCTCGACAAGGCCGCCCGCTTCATCCTGGCCGCCTTCGGCCGCTGAGCCGCGATAACCCACCATCCAAGGAGAAACCCATGCACTTTCAAAACCCCGGCGAAAAAGCCGTCGATGTCGTGATCGTGGGCGGCGGCTCGGCCGGCGCCGTGCTGGCGCGCCGCCTGAGCGAAGACCCGGCGCGCAGCGTGCTCTTGCTGGAGGCCGGTCCGGCCTATGCGCCGGACGCCTACCCCGACGTGATCGCCAACGCCGACCGGGTCGGCGGCGACCCTGCCCACGACTGGGGCTACCACACCGGGGACCACGCCGGGCTGGGCCACGATGTCAGGGCCATCCGCGGCAAGGTGCTGGGCGGCAGCTCGGGCGTGAACGCGGCGGTGGCGATGCGCGCCCGCGCCGCCGACTTCGCGCGCTGGAGCGCGCGCGGCATCGAAGGCTGGTCCTGGGACGAGGTGCTGCCGGTGTTCAAGGCGCTGGAAAACACGCCCTACGGCGAGGACGCCTGGCATGGCCGCGCCGGCCCCTTCCCGATCCGCCAGCGCACGATGGAAGAGAACACGCCCTCGATGCGCGCCTTCGTGCAGGCGGCCGAGGCGCTCGGCCTGCCGCGGGTGCGGGACTTCAACGGCGCCGAGCAGCACGGCGTCTCGCCCTACCCGCTGAACGTGGTCGGGGGCCGCCGCGTCAACACCGGCATGGCCTACCTGACGGACGAGGTGCGGCGCCGCCCCAACCTGCGCATCGTCGGCGAGGCGGAAGCCGACCGCGTCCTGTTCGAGGGGCGGCGCGCGACCGGCGTGCGCCTGGCGGGCGGCGAGACGGTGCATGCCGGCCAGGTGATCCTCTCGGCCGGGGCCTTCGGCAGCCCGGCGATCCTGATGCGCTCGGGGATCGGCCCGGCGGCCCATCTGGAGCAGCTCGGGATCCCGGTCCTGCAGGCGGCGCCGGTCGGCGAAGGGCTGAAGGAGCATCCCTTCTTCTACAACGTGTACGCCCTCAAGCCGGAATTCAAGGACATGGGTCCGGTGGCCGGCGCCATCGTCTGGACCCGCTCCGGCGAGGCGCGCCCGGGTGAACTCGACCTGCACGTGTCGGGCACCCACATCATCGACCCGGCCGCCAGCCCGACCGGCGGGGCGATCGTGCTGGCCTGCGCGGTGACCCTGCCCGAATCGACCGGCTCGGTGCGCCTGGCCAGCCGCGACCCGCGCGCCATGCCCCTCATCCGCTACAACTTCTTCCAGGAGAAAAGCGACCTGCGCCGCATGATGGAGGCGGTGCGCCTGTCGCGCCGCATCGGCCGCACCGCGCCCTTCAGCGAAGTGGTGGCGCACGAGATGGCGCCGGGCTGGGACGTGCAGGACGAGGCGGCGCTGGAACGCGCCGTGGTGGCTGCGGTGGACGGCTACGCCCACCCCACCTCGACCGTGCCGATGGGGACCGAACGCGATCCGGCCGCCGTGGTGGACGCCGGCGGCAAGGTACGCGGCGTCGAAAGCCTGCACGTGGTGGACGCCTCGATCATGCCCGAGATTCCTTCGGTGGCGACCAACCTGACCACCATCATGATCGCGGAAGCGATCAGCCGCCGCCTCTGAGCGGACCTCGAGGCGGCGCGGCATGCAGGCCGGATGCTTGCAATCGGAACGCGTCAATACTAGAATGAGAATGATTCTTATTAACCAATCATTCCGCCCGGCGTCTCCGCCGCGGCCCGACTCTTCTGGTTCCGTCCGTGCTAGAGCATTACCGCCTCGAACTGCTGAACTTCCTTGCGCGCCAGGTCAACAACCGCGATAACGCGGCCGACCTGGTGCAGGAAAGCTTCGTGCGCGTGCTGGCGGTCCTGCGCTCGGGCCAGGCGGTGCTGAATCCGCGCGCCCTCCTCTATCGCACGGCGCGCAACCTGGTCACCGACCAGCACCGGCGCCTGCAGGTGCGCCAGCACGACGAACTGGAACTCCTCGACGCGCAAGCCCTGGCCGCCCCTGCCCACCTCGAACCCGACGCCGTGCTCGCCTCGCGGCAGGTGGTAGAGGCCTATGCCCGCGCCATCGAATCCCTGCCCCCGCGCTGCCGCGAGGCCTTCGTGCTGCACGTCCTGGATGGCATGAGCCAGCGCGAGGTCGCCGCACGAATGGGCATCTCGACCAGCATGGTGGAAAAGCACGTGGTGCGCGGGATGCTGGCCTGCCGCCAGGTCGAGCGCGCGCTCGGCGCGACGCCCCTGGCCGAAGCGTAAGCCTCGCGTGTCCCGCGCTACCCACCTGCGGATCCGACGCCGGCTTGCGTCTACAATACCAGGCCCACCACCGCGCACCGCGTGCCAGACCTCATGAGCCCGACGCCTTCCGACCAAGCGCCCGCCTCCCGCCAGGACGAGGACGCCCAGGCGCGCGAGTTCGACGCCTTCGCGGCCAGCCAGGACGGCATCGAGCTCGACGCCGCCACCTGGGCGCTGCGCCGGCGTGAAGGCCTGGCCCCGGAGGACGAAGCCGCGTTCCAGGCCTGGCTCGCGGCCGACCCGCGCCACGCGCCGGCGCTGGCGGAGATGGACGCCACCTTCGGCCAGCTGCGCGCCCTGCGTCCCATTGCGGGCGCGCGCCGCCGTCCCGCGCGCGCCGGCCGCCACCTGGCGACGGCCGGCCTGGCCTGCGTCCTGGCCGTGGCGGGCTGGCTGGGCTGGGACCACTGGCGCCAGCAGCCGGTTTTCGAGCGCAGCTACGCCACCCGGCCCGGCCAGCAGCTCAGTCTCACGCTGCCCGATGGCCCGCAGGGCGCGGCCGGCAGCCGCCTGACCCTCGACACCGGCTCGCGCCTGCGCGTGGTGCTGTACCGCGACCGCCGCGAACTCCAGCTGGCGGAAGGCCAGGCGCTGTTCGCGGTGCGGCGCGACGCGGCGCGGCCCTTCCACGTCCAGGCCGGCGCGCTGCGCGTCACGGTGCTGGGCACCCAGTTCACCGTGCGCCGCACCAGCAAAGGACTGGACGCCGGCCAGACCGTGGTGGCGGTGAAGGAAGGCCGGGTGCGCGTGGCGCGCTCGCCCGACCTGCCCTGGCCGGCCGCGGGCGCGGTCGAACTCGGTGCCGGCCAGGCCGTGGCCGCCGGCGCCGACGGCGTGTTGGGCGCGGTCGCGCGCACGACCCCGTCCTCGGTCAGCGCCTGGCAAGAGGGGCGCATCGCCTTCGAAGGCGCCACCCTGGCGGCGGCGGTGGCCGAATTCGAGCGCTATGGACGCACCGGACTGGTGATCCGCGACCCGGAGGTGGCGGCCCTGCGCGTCGGCGGGAGCTACGAGCTGCGCCAGGTGCAGCGCTTCGCCGATGCCCTGCCCCAGGTCCTTCCGGTCCGCTTGGTGCCGCACGGCAACGACGTCGAGATCGTCCTCAACCGGCGCAGTTCGAAATAATTCTCATTACAGGTGAGGATTGCGCACCGTGGTGCGTCTTCAGGGTGACAAGGGTCCTCTTGACCCGCACACCATCATGATCTGAAGGAGTCCTGCCCCATGCGCCTGTCGCCCCCGTCGCGATATTCCTGCCACCCGCTGGCCCTGGCCATCGCCCTCGCACTCGGCCTGCCGGCCATGCCCCACGCCCTGGCGGCGGCCTCCGCGCCGCCGGTCGCACTCGACATCCCCGCCCAGCCGCTCGGCCAGGCGCTGAATGAACTGGCGCGCCAGGCCGGCCTGCAACTGAGCTTCCCGAGCACGCTGGTGGCCGGCAAGACCTCCTTGCCGGTCTCGGGCAGGATGCCGGCCCAGCAGGCGCTCGACACCATGCTGGCCACCAGCGGCATGGTCGCCAGCGTGCGCGATGGGGCCGTCGTGGTCAGGCCCGCCCCGGAGTACGCGGCCGGCTCGCTGGCGGTGCCGGTGGTGGAAGTCACCGGGAAGGCCGAGCGCGCGGCGCAGGACGATCCGGAGCAGGGCTACCGCAGCCGGCGCTCGTCGAGCGCCAGCTTTCGCGGCCAGGACCTGCTCGACACCCCCTATTCCAACACCGTGCTGGGCGCGGAACTGATCCGCGACCAGCTGGCCAAGACCCTGATCGACGTCGTCAAGAACGACCCCTCGGTCACGCCCTCGGACGATCCGCACTGGTACGACCGGGTCAACATCCGCGGCTTCTACCTGGGCGTGGACGCGATCTACCGCGATGGACTGAGCATCAACGACCAGGGTTCGATCGCGCTCGAGAACAAGGCCGCGGTCGAGATCAACAAGGGCCTCTCGGCCCTGCGCTATGGCGTCACCTCGCCAGGCGGCACGGTCAACTATGCCGTCAAGCGGCCCACCGACACGCCGCTGCGGGCGCTGCACCTGAGCGCGGACGAATACGGCGGCGTCGGACTGCACGCCGACCTTGGCGGGCGCGCGGGCGCCAGCGGCGAGTTCGGCTACCGCATCAACCTGGCCGGCGAACGCCTGCGCAGCCACGTCGACACCTACCGCGGCGAGAAGCGCTTCGCCAGCGGCTTCTTCGACTGGCGCATCGGCGAGCGCCTGCGCCTGGAGCTCGACCTCGAGCACCAGCGCCTCGACAAGCTGAGCATCCGCGCGCCCAGCCTGTGGTGGTGGGGCTGGGACGAGGATGCGGCCGCGGTCGCGGCGGCGCAGGCCGCGTTTTCGCGCATCGGCCCCGAGACCTATGCCTGGCAGACCTGGGCGATGGAGCCGAATCGCCAGACCTATGCCGGCGCGCGCGCGATCTACCAGCTGGCCCCCGACTGGAAGGCCACGCTGGCCGTCAATTACAGCAAGCTCAAGCGCGACCAGAACTCTTCCGGGGTGTGGTCGACCGTCGCGCCGGACGGGGAATACGAGGCCGACCTGTACTACTCGCCCAACCAGGAGCGCAACAACCGCACCCAACAGCTCATCGTCGAAGGCGACCTGCGCCACGGCGGCGTGCGCCATGAACTGGCCTTCGGCGCCGACCGCGTGCGCCGCGACATGACCTGGCCCGAGGGTGTCAACATTCCCATCGGCTTCGACAACCTGTATGCGCGCCGTGGGCTGCCCCGTCCTGCCGCCGGCCCGGCGGAGGCCGGCCCGTCCTTCCTGCGCAACCGCGTCCTCCAGACCTCGGCCTTCGTGACCGACACCGTGGTGCTGAACGAGCAGTGGCGACTATTCGGCGGCCTGCGCCACACCAGCCTCAAACAATACGGCGAAGGCAGCGCGACCACGCCGGCCAGCCTGCAGTACGACGAATCCGCCCTCAATCCGAACCTGGGCCTGATGTTCAAGCCCCATCCACGGGCCACGCTGTACGCCAGCTACGCCGAGGGCATCGAGCAGGGCGGCCTGGTCAACGACCCCGACTACACCAACGACGGCGAAGTGCTGGCGCCACTGGAAAGCAAGCAGGTGGAGCTGGGCGCGAAATGGGAACTGGGCGCCGACACCCTGCTGAGCCTGGCGCTGTTCGAGATCGACAAGGGCCTGGAGATCGACCGCAACAACGGCAACGGCACCCGCACCCGGGTCCAGGACGGACGCCAGGTGCACCGTGGCGTCGAACTCACCGCCAGCGGGCAAGTCAACCGCGAACTGCGTCTGGTGGCAGGCGCCGCCTACCTGCACGCACGCATCGACGAGACCGACAACCCCATCCTGGTGGGCAAGAAGCCGCGCGGCGTGCCGTCCTGGCAGGCCAACCTGTATGCGGACTATGCGCTCGGGCGCTGGGTGCCGGGGCTGTCCGTCAACGGCGGAGTCTACGCCAGCGGCAAGAAGGCGGTGGACGAGCGCAACCTGTGGATGGCGAGCGGCTACCTGCGCTTCGACGCCGGCCTGAAATACGTCTATGGCGCGGCCGGGGGCCAGCGCGTGGTGCTGCGCCTGACGGTCAACAACCTCGCCGACAAGCGCTACCTGTCCAGCACCACCTGGGGTTCGCTGCAGTTCGGCGCCCCGCGCACGGTGCTGGCATCGGCCAGCCTCGACTTCTAAGCGGCCATGCGCGCCTACGCGGTCCTGTTCCACCGCTATGTCGGCCTGGTGCTGGCCGGCTTCCTGCTGGTCGCCGGCCTGACCGGCGCGCTGCTGGCCTGGCAGCACGAGCTGGACGCCCTGCTCAATCCCGGGCTGTACCGCGCGCCCGCGGCCCAGGGCGCCGCGCCGGCGCCGCCGCTCGACCCGCTGGTCCTGCGCGAGCGGGTCCAGGCCGCGTATCCGCAGGCCGCCGTCAACTACGTGCCGCTGCGCCCGGTAGCCGCGGGCGAATCGGTGCGCTTCTACCTCGAAGAAGCGCAGGGCGGCCCGGCGCTGGCGGTGGACGAGGTGTTCGTCGATCCGTCCAGCGGCCGGGTGCTGGGCGCGCGCAAATGGGGCGACATCAGCCAGGGCCTGGTCAACCTGATGCCCTTCCTGTACCGGCTGCATTATTCGCTGGCGCTGGACGTGATCGGCACCTGGGCCTTCGGCATCGTGGCGCTGCTATGGACCCTCGATTGCTTCGTCGGCGCCTGGCTGACCATGCCGCCGGCGGCGCGCGGCGCGGCCCCGCGCAAGAGCTGGTGGCGGCGCTGGGCCCCGGCCTGGAAGCTGCGCTGGCAAAGCGGCCCCCACAAGCTGAACGTCGACCTGCACCGCGCCGGCGGCCTGTGGCCCTGGGCCCTGCTGCTCGTGCTGGCCTGGAGCAGCGTCGCTTTCAACCTCCACGATCCGGTCTACCGGCCGGTGATGCGCGCGCTGTTCGGCATGCAGCCCGACCCGCGCCTGGCCCTGCCGGCGCTGGACCGTCCGCTGGCGGCGCCGCCGCTGGGGTGGGAGGGCGTGCATGCGGCCGCGCGCCGCCACCTGCAAGCCGAGGCGGGGCGCCGCCAGGTCGCCATCGTGGCGGAGGACAGGCTGTCCTGGGACAGCGGCAAGGCTTATGCGCGCCTGGTGGCCAGGACCGGGCGCGACCTCGACGGCCGTTTCGCCCAGAGCTCGGTCTACGTGGACGGGCGCACCGGCGCCCTGCTCGGAGTCTGGTTCCCGACCGGGGAGGCAGCGGGCGACACCATCACCACCTGGATCACGACCCTGCACATGGCGGCGATCTGGGGACGGCCCTTCCAGGCCTTGATGTCCGTGATCGGGGTCGCGGTCGCCATGCTGAGCGTGACGGGCGTGCTGATCTGGTTGCGCAAGCGCAGGGCGAGGCGTGCGGCGCGGCCGGCCGCCGTGGGGCCGCTGGCAGGGGCCTCAGCGCCGCTCACGCCACCATAAGAGCAGCATCGCCGCAGCGAAGGCCAGGGCGAAGGGCCAGGCCGGCATCGGGCGGCCCGGGCCTTCGCCGCTGGCGGCCGGGGTGCGCGCCGCATAGCGCGCCGTGGCCTCGCGGCGCTGGGCCGCCTGCCACTGCGGCCAGTCGCCGGGCGCGTAGACATAGACCGCGTGCGCGCCCGCCTTCGCATCGCGCAACTGCAGCCAGCCGCTTTTCTCCGGCCAGAGCGCGACGCAGGAGGCGTCGGCCCGCTCGGGGCGGCGCTGCCAGGCGAGGGTCTGCTTCAGTTCCGGAATGGCGAGCTGTCCGCTGACTCCGCGCGCGCAGATCTCCAGCCGCTGGCCCGGCAGCGGCATCTCGTCCGGGGCCAGCCATTCGGTGTCCTTCTTCAGGCCGATCCCGAGCCGGTCCAGCACGCCCTGCCACCACAGCGCTAGGGCGCGCGGCTCGCTGATCGCATACTGGTGCCAGCCGGCCACGCCCACCCAGGCGATGCGGCCCTTCTTCCAGTCGCGGGTCCAGACCATGTCCTCGCCGCCGCTCCAGGGGCCGCCCTGGCGCGCGGCGGGCGCCAGCGGCGTCACCTGCATCGCCAGCGGGCCCTCGGTCTTGCGATCCGCTTCCTGGGGCTGGAGGCTGAGCTGCAGGCTGCGCGACCACAGGGCCGGTTCGTTGGCGCTGGCGCCCAGCACCAGCAGGGCCCTGCCCTGGCCGACGCGCTCCAGCAGGGCCGCGCGCTCGGCCGGCGCGGCGCGCTCGAACCAGCCCGCGTCGACCACCATCAGGCTCGGGTCGCTCAGTTCCGCGCGCGGGGTCTCGCTGCGCACGATGGCGCGGCTCAGGGTCACCTTCCAGTCGAGCAGCGCGCCGCTGCCGGCCAGCAGTTCGTTCAGCACGCGCAGGTCGAAGGACGGCGCGCCGAAGCGGCCTTCCACCTGCAGGGTGGCCGGATCCTGCACGATGAAGGGCACCGGGCCTTCGGCGACCAGCTTGTTGGCGGCGTCCAGCAGGCGCGCCTTCAGGACCACCGGCTCGGCCACCGGCGGCAGCCAGTCGACCGCGAGCTCGCCCTCGCCCTTCGCCCGGGCCAGCACCTGGCCGTTTTCGGCCAGCAGTTCCAGGGTCGCTTCGCCCTTGTCCTCACGCTGGAGCTTCAGGCTGAAAATGCGGCCCAGCGCCATCTGCTGCGGGAAGTCCAGGCGCAGGCTGCCGCCCTGCGGCGTCTGCCAGTTCAAGGGGCGGGCCGGCAGGTCGTGCCATTGGGCGGCGCGCAGGCCGTCGCCCTTGATGGTGAGCGCTCGCACACCGTCCAGGGTGCTGGGCGGCGCGGCCGGGTCGATGGCCAGGGTGTGGCCGGCGTCCCCGGGCAGGCGCAGGCCGGCCGCGAACAGGGCCAGGGCCACGGTGGCGACCGCCACCAGCAGCGCATCGAGCCACTGGCGCCGCCACGCATACACGGCCAGGCTGGCGAGGCCGGCAAGCGCAATCACCAGCACATACAGGGTCGGGCTCATGGCGCGCTCCCTTCACGCCAGCCGCGCACGAAGGGCGTTTCCACGCTGGGGCGCGCCTGCAGCAGCACCTGGCCCTGGCCGGCGCCGGCGCGCAGCCAGGCGCGCAGCACCGGACGGCAGGCGGCGCAGCCGTCGGCCACGTCCTGGATCGCGCGCTGGGCCGCCAGGCGCTGCTCGTCATCCTTGAGGCGCTCGCGCACCCAGTCGTGGGCGGTGCGGGTCCAGAGGGCCGGCAGCGGGGCCTCGCCCGACAGGGCCTTGACCAGGGCGCGCACCTCGTCGGGCACCGGCTTGTCGGGATCGGCCTGGACGCGCCGGTAGCTGGCGGTCCCCGCCATGTCGCCGGTCATGCGTTTCTCTTCCTTGATCGGGGGCGGCGTAAAGGCGGTCTTGTGCAGGTAGACGCGCTCGGCCTGCTGCAGTTCCTTGATCGCCTCCAGCGCCTTGTGCTCGGGCGGCAGCGCGGTCTTCGGTTCGATCGCGCGCAGCGACTTCTCCGCGTCCCACATCGCGCTCAGGGCGCGCCGCAGCACCTTCTTGGTCTCTTCGTCGAACAGGGTCGCGTTCTCGGCCTCGTCGTGGGCGTGGCCGAACTGGTGCAGGATGTCCTGCTTTTCCCCGCCGCCGTGATCCCCGCCGTGGTCGTCGTGCTCTTCCTCGTCGGCGAACAGCGAGGATTCCTCGCCCAGGAACTGGCCGTAGCGGCGGCGCAGCATGCCCTGGTCGCCGGCGATCTTCTGGCTGCGGTCGCGCACTTCCTGCTCGCTCATCTTCGTGCTGCGCATGTCGGCCACCAGCTGCTCGGTGTCGATGATGATCTGGCGCTGGCTGCGCAGGCTCTGCGGCTTGACCAGCATCGGCATGGCGGCCGACTCCTCCTCGGCCTCGGCGTCCGGCGCGGGCAGGCGCAGGGTGTAGGTGGGCGACTGCACGGTGTGCGGGCGGCCGGCGTTGTCGGTGGCGCGCACGAAGAAGTACAGCTCGTCGCCCGGCTCCATGCCCAGCTCGGCCAGCGACCACTGCTTGGACCAGTTGCGCAGCTTGGGGTCGCTCCCGCCCGGGATCGGCATTTCGCGGTCGGTGAAGCGGATGTTCTCGCCGCTGCCGCGCGCCAGGGTCATGTGCAGGGTGGCCCGCTTGACCACGTAGTCGTCGGCGATCTTCACGGCCATCGCGGCGCTGTTGGCGGTGTCGGGCAGTTCGACCACCATCTGGGTCGGCGCCGTCACCGTGATCTCGGGCGGCTGGTCGGGGATCACCCGCAAGGTGTAGCGCTGGCCGCGCCAGCGCCAGACCACGGATTCCGTCGCCAGCCAGCGCGCGCAGTCCTTGCCGGGGGTGAGGGTCTGGCCGTTGCCCAGCTCGATCTTGTCGCTGTTGTCGGCCCCGTCCTTCAGGCACCAGGAGACCTCGGTCTGCTCGGGCAGCTGCAGGTCGCGCGGCGCGACCTCGGCGGGGGCGACGCCGGTATAGCCGGGCGGCGCGTAGTGCACGGTGAGCGGCGACAGGGGCGCGGCCACGGCGGCGGCGAGGGGCTGGGCCGGCTGGCCGGGCGCCTGCGGCGTCGCGCGGCCGGCGTACCACACCATGGCCGCCAGCACGGCGCTGAGGGCGATGACCGGATAACCGGCCGGCAGGCGCTCGCGGGCGATGGCGCGCAGCTGGCTCGGCGTGACGCTGGCGTCCAGGCGGTCGAGCAGGCGGCGCTGCTGGAGCTGGGCCACAGGAGTCTCGGCGCGCACCAGCAGGGCCGAGCTGTCTTCCATCTCCGGCAGCGCGCCGTCCAGCCAGGCGCTCCACCCAAAGCCGACCTGGCGCCTCAGCTTGGCCCAGTCCCAGGCGCACCAGCCGGCCCAGGCCAGCAGGCCGGGGCCGGACGGCACGGCCAGCCAGGGCAGCGCCCCGCCCAGCCAGAGCGGCAGGCGGCGCAGCTGGGCGGCGCGCCAGACGCGCCGTACGATCTCAGCGCCTTCTTGCATGGGTCAACAACCTTTCGAGGACGAACAAAGCGACCAGCGCGCCCAGGAGCAGGTCGCGCAGGGCGCCGCTCGGCGCGGGCGCGCGCGCGTTCTTCGAGGCGGCGAACACGCGCGCCGGCGCGGTGTAGGGGCGCGGGCCGACGTGGACCTGCTGCCAGTGCCGGATGAGGGCGCGCGCGGCGTCGGCGTCGCGCGGCGGCCAGGCGTTCGACAGCCACAGGCGGCCGCGCGCGCTGGCGGCGTGGCGCACGCCGTCCGCCTCGACCGCGTTGCCCAGCTCCGGGAAGGGAGCGGGGTCGGTGATCCACCACAGCGGAGCCTTGAGCGTGGCCGGCGGCGCTCCCGCGCGGTCCCAGACGATCAGTTCCGTCTTCGCGCCGGGCGCGGCGTCGACCACCACGCGCTCCGGGCCGTCGATGGCGGCGAACAGGCGCCGCCACTCGGCCGCGCGCTCGCTCTCGATATACACGTGGCGCTCTACCTTCTGCGCGGCCCTGGCCTGGGTGCGCAGCTCGACCGCGCGGCCGAAGGCCGGCAGGGTGGCCGGCATCGGGATGTCGCCCAGCACCAGCAGGCGGGCCTCCGGCTTCCATTCGCGTTCATGGGTGCGCAGCCAGGGGATGGCCTGCGCGGCCGGCATCGCGATCCGCTCGGCGTCCTGCAAGCCCGCCTGCGCCGCCTGGCGCTCGACCCAGGCCGGATCGCTCCCCTCGGCCACCACCACGGTGTCGCCGCGCCACGGGAACACCGGGTCGGCCAGCCAGGCCACCAGGGTGGCCAGCAGCAGGCAGCGCAGGAGCAGCAGCAAGGGGTCGGCGAAACGCCAGACCCGGGTCTGGCGCGGCTCGGTGCGCGGCAGGAAGCGCGCGGTCGCGAGCGGCTCCGCCTTGTGCTGTTCGCGCTTCTTGCGGTGCCACCAGAGCGGCAGCGCGAGCGCGGCGAGGGCGAACCACCAGAGCGCGTTCATCGTCCCCCCGGGCGGCGCAGCCAGCGCCGCAATACCTCGCCCGGCGCCTGTTCGATGGCGGCCAGCAGCAGCGGCATGTCATTCTTGCGGCAGTCCGCCGTGACCGCGGCGAAATGGGCGTCGCGGTTGCGGCGGTAGCCCTCCTTGAGGTCGGCCCCGAAGCGGAACACGCCGGCGCTGGCCTCCGGGTCGCGGTAGGCGAAAGCGCTGGAAAAGCCGGCCTCGACCTCGGCCTGGGTCTGCAGGCCCAGCACGCGCACGTCGTGACGCATCTGGCGCAGGCGCACCAGGGCCTGGGACAGCGGCGAAGGCCAGTCGAGCAAATCGCTGGCGGCGAAGATGGCGCTGGGCGAACGCGCGAAATGCAGGCTCGCCCTCAGGGTGTCGGCGTCGGGCAGCGCGCCGGCGGGCTGGGTGCGCGAGAGCTGCAGCAGCACGCGCTGCAACTGGCGCGGGCCACGCGCGGCCGGCGTGTACTGTACCTTACCGTCGCCGACCACCACCAGCCCGAAGGCGTCGCCCTGGCGCTGGGCGATGGCGGCCACGCAGCCCAGCAGGGTGCGCGCGTAAGTCAGCTTGTCCACGCCCTCGATCGCGCGGCTCGGTTCCTGCATCGAGCTGGAGGCGTCTAGCACCAGCCAGACCGCGACATGGCTGTCGCGCTCGGCCTCGCGCACGAAATAGCGGTCGGCGCGCGCCAGCAGCTTCCAGTCGACGCGGCGCCATTCGTCCCCGGGCGCGTAGGCCCGGTATTCCGAAAACTCGACGCCCGCTCCGCGCTCGCGACCGGCATGGATGCCGTGCCCGAGCCCGGCCAGCACGTGCCGGATCACGAGATCGAGGTTTTGCGTGTGCGCGATCAGCGCGGTCTTCGCCAGCGACAAGTCAGCCGACCTTGATCTCGTTGCGCAGGGACTGGAGCACGTCGGCGATGGCGATGCCGTCGGCCTCGGCTTCGAAGTTGCGCAGCACGCGGTGCGCCAGCACCGGCAGCAGCATGGCCCCGATGTCCTCGCGCGTGACCGCCAGGCGTCCCTGCATCAGGGCGCGCGCCTTGGACGCCAGCACCAGGGCCTGGCCGGCGCGCGGGCCGGCGCCCCAGCCGATGTGCTGCTTGACCGCCGCCACCGTGCTTTCACCGGGGCGGGTGGCGCGCACCAGGCGGGTGGCGTAGCGCAGCAGGTGCTCGCCGATCTCGATGTCACGCACCAGCTGCTGCAGGCGCAGCAGGGTCTGCACGTCCATCGCGGGCTGGGCGTCGTCCAGGCCGGCGTGGGTGGTGCGCGCGACCATCAGCACCTCTTCCTCCTCGGTCGGGTAGCCGACGTCGATACGCAGCAGGAAGCGGTCGAGCTGGGCCTCGGGCAGCGGATAGGTGCCGGCCTGCTCGATCGGGTTCTGGGTCGCCAGCACGAAGAAGGGGCGCGGCAGCTTGTGGGTCTGGCCGGCGAAGGTGACCGCGCGCTCCTGCATCGCTTCCAGCAGGGCCGACTGGGTCTTGGGCGGGGCGCGATTGATCTCGTCCGCCAGCAGCACCTGGGTGAACACCGGGCCTTGCTGGAAGCGGAACACGCGCTGGCGCGTGCTGGTGTCCTCTTCCAGGATCTCGGTGCCGACGATGTCCGAGGGCATCAGGTCGGGCGTGAACTGCACCCGCCTGAACTGCATGTCGGTGGCCTGGGCCAGGGACTTGACCAGCAGGGTCTTGCCCAGGCCCGGCACGCCCTCGACCAGGGCGTGTCCACCGCCCAGCAGGCAGGTGATGAGCAGCTCGACGACCTCGTGCTGCCCGATGATGACGCGCCCCATGCTCTCGCGCAGGGCGCCCACTTTCGCCGTCAGGTCGGCGATTTCCGTTTCTTTCCACGCTAGCGCGTCACGCTCAGACAAGCTCATGCTCCCAACGCATATTGAATGATGTTGACCGCGAAGCGGGTGTTGTCGACCGCCAGGAAACGCTTGTTCCGGAAGTCGTAGTCCCACTCGCAGCCATAGTCCTTGTTCGAATACAGCACGCGGATGCGGCCGCCGAACTCGATCGCCTTCAGGTACTCGTGCACCAGGTCGTCGCCCCAGCCATTCAGTTCCCCGCCAGTGGTGGGCGGCCCGTCGAACTTGAAGAAGCAGGTGTAGAGCGGGTGCGTGTTCGGGATCTTCTTCAGCGCGGCGCCGCCGAAGATCCGCGCCATCTCGGCCTCGAAGGACTTGGCGAACAGCCCGTCGATGTCGTGGTTGCAGTCGTCGACGAAGACGAAGCCGCCGCCGCGCACGTAGCGCTCGAAATTGCGCCGTTCCGCCGGGGTGAACTGGACCAGCTTGTGGCCGGCCAGGTAGCAGAACGGCGCCTGCAGCATTTTCGGATCGGCGAGCGCCACCATACGCTCGACCGGATCCACCCGCAAGGTGGTGTACTCGACGAGCGAGTTCAGCACGTTGCTGGGCATGCGGATATCCACGTCCCAGTCGCCCGACTCGTACATCAGGCGCGTGAAGTAGAAATCGTAAGCCGCCATCAGGGATTGCTCACTTACACCGCGTCCGAGAGCGAGGTGAAGTTGAAGTCGCGCACCTTCATCGGCGGCAGCACCATCTGGAAGGGCACCTCGTCGCCGCCGATGACCTGGGGCTTGCCCAGTTCCTCGATGTTATTGAGGATGGTGACCGGGCTCTCGTTGAAGCGGAAGTTCTTCACCGGGTGCTTGATCTTGCCGTTCTCGACGTAGAAGGTGCCGTCGCGGGTCAGGCCGGTGATCAGGAGCGACTGCGGATCCACCATGCGGATGTACCAGGTGCGGGTGACCACGATGCCCTTCTTGGTGCCGGCCACCAGCTCTTCCAGCGACTTGGTGCCGCCGGCCATGATCATATTGCCGTGGGTGGCGGTGGCGACCTTGCCGGTCTTCTGCGCCCAGAACGGCGAGTAGTCGAGCGAAGCCACGCGGCCATCCTTGATCAGGTCGGTGCGCTTGCGGGCCAGCATGGTCTCGTTGTCCCAGGGCGCCACCGGCACGTCCGGGTTCCAGGGGTCGGCCCAGATGTTGACCTGCTGGTCGAACAGTTTGTCGCCCAGGCGGTTGCCGCCGCCCTTCTTGGCCAGGAAGCTGCGGCCCTCGTCGGCCGAGCGGGCGTCGAAGGAGCTGAACATGTTGCCCAGGATTTCGGACGTGGCGGCCGGCTCCAGGATCACGGTGTAGCGGCCCGGTTCGAGGGCCTTGGCGTCCACCGAGCGCAGCGCCTTCTCGATCGCGATCTCGGCCGCTTCGCGGGCGTCGAAGCGGCGCGCGTCGACCGCCGAGCGGGTCACCCAGCCCGAACCGCGGCCGTCTTCGGTGCGCGCGGTGCAGGTGAAGGACAGGTCGGTGAACTCCTGGAAGCCGAACACGCCCTTGGAGTTGGCGACGCAGGCGAAGCGGGTGGCGTCGGTGAAGAAGCCGGCGGTGACCAGCTTCTTGGCGCGCGCCTGGCCGATGCTGGCGGCGGCCACTTCGGCGCGGTAGGCCGGGTCGATGGCGGCGGTGGCGGGCACGAAGGTCGAGGTGGCGCGGTATTCCTGCGGGCCGAAGGCCGGCACGAACTCCGGATTCTCCGGCGCCAGGCGCGCCAGTTCCTCGGCGCGGCGCACGGCCTTTTCCAGCGACTTGTCGTCGAACTCGTTGACGACGGCGGTGCCGACGCGCTTGCCGAAGGCCACGCGCACGACCAGCTGCATGTCCTCGGTCAGGCCCGCGGTCGACACGCTGTTGCGCGCGAAGCGGATGTTGCCGGTGCGGTTGCCTTCGATCGACACGCTGCATTCGTCGGCTTTCGAGAAGCCGAGCACGCGGTCGGTAATGCGTTTTGCTTGTTCCTGGTTCAGGGCTTTCATCCTGGTCTCCTCATCCGATCTTGCGTGCGGTATTGATCACATTGATGCCATTGAAACGCGTGGTGCTGGAGCCGTGCGACACGGCGCTCACCTGGCTGGGCTGGCCCTTGCCGTCGAAGAAGGAGCCGCCCATGCGCCAGTCGCGTTCGTCGCAAATGGCGCTGCAGGCGTTCCAGAACTCCTGGGTGTTCGACTGGTAGGCCACGTCTTCCAGCGGGCCGACGATCTTGCCGTTCTTGATCTCGTAGAACAGCGTGCCGCCGAACTGGAAGTTGTAGCGCTGCTGGTCGATCGAGTAGGAACCGCGGCCCAGGATGTAGATGCCCTTCTTGACGTCCTTGACCATCTCGTCCGGGGTCAGGCGCGCCTTGCCCGGCTCCAGCGACACGTTGGGCATGCGCTGGAACTGGATGGTGCTCCAGCTGTCGGCGTACGAGCAGCCGTGCGATTCCTTCTCGCCGATGATGTGGGCCTGGTCGCGCGTAGCCTGGTAGTTGACCAGGATGCCGTTGCGGATGATGTCCCACTTCCTGGTCTTCACGCCCTCGTCGTCATAGGCCACGTAACCGAGCGAGCCCGGGGTGGTCTTGTCGGCGACGAAGTTCACGCGCTCGTGGCCGTACTTGAATTTCTTCGTCTCCCACTTGTCGAGGGTGGCGAAGCTGGTGCCGGCGTAGTTGGCCTCGTAGCCGAGCACGCGGTCCAGCTCCGTCGGGTGGCCGACGTTCTCGTGTATGGTCAGGAACAGGTGTTCCGGCGACAGCACCAGGTCGTACTTGCCCGGCTCGACCGACTTGGCGCTGAGCTTCTCGCGCGCCTGCTTGCCCGCCAGGCGTGCGTCCTCGACGATGTCGTAGGAGCCGGTGTAGAGCGTGGTGACGCCGCCCGCGGCCTGCACCTTGTCGGCGGCGCGCGCGTCGAAGTACTCGTAGCCCATCGACACCGGCGCGCCCAGGCCGGCGCGCGAGCGGAACTTGCCGCTGGCCTTGTCCACGGCGGTGGCGTTGATCGGCGCCCACAGGCGGTGCACGTCCTGGTCGATGTAGGAGCCGTCGGTGGAGGCGAAGTACTTCTGCTGGTTGATCTGGAACAGCGAAGCGGTCATGAAGTTCGCGCCCGCGTCCAGGCCGGCCTTGTTGGCGGCGATCAGCATGTCGGCCTTTTCCTTGACCGGGATGGCGCGCCAGTCCTTCTTGATCGGGGTGGCCCAGGCCACCTCGCCCACGCCCTTGACCGGAGCCAGGCGCACCGGCTCGTTCTGCAGCTTGGCGTTGGCCTTGGCGATGGCCACGGCCTGGCGCGCGGCATCGGCCACGCCGTCCGGGGTCATGGTGTTGGTGGAGGCGAAGCCGTAGGCGCCATTGGCGATCACGCGCACGCCGACGCCGCTGGACTCGGTGTTGCTGATGTTCTCGACGTTGAGGTCGCGGGTGATGATGAACTGGTTCAGGTAGCGGCCGATGCGCACGTCGCAATAGCTGGCGCCGGCCTTGGTGGCGGCGTTCAGGGCGACGTCGGCCAGGGCTTTCTTGGCGCTGGCGGCCATCGGGTTGAGCAGCTCGTCGGCGGCGATGGCGTTGCCGAAGACCGGGACGAGCATGGCGCCGGCGGTGCCGGCGCCGACTTTGAGGAAGGTACGACGTTCCATGTGTGTGTTCCGTTAGCGTTGGACCGCTTTAGCTAGCCTATGAACGTCGCCCCCGCGAAGGCGGGGGCCCAAGTTCGTCGCGCAGTGGTCCGCGTAAAACTTGGGTTCCCGCCTTCGCGGGAACGACGGTCTTCAGGACGGGGGCAATGCCTGCCTTAGACAGCGTCCGACAGCGAAGTGAAGTTGAAATCGCGGATCTTCATCGACGGAATCAGCATCGCGTAATTCGCCTCGTCCCCGCCAATCACCACCGGCTTGCCGATCTCCTCGATGTTGTTCAGCATCGTCACCGGGCTCTCGTTGAAGCGGAAGTTCTTGATCGGGTGCTTGATCTTGCCGTTCTCCACGTAGAAGGTGCCGTCGCGGGTCAGGCCGGTCAGCAGCACCGATTGCGGGTCCACCATGCGGATGTACCAGGTGCGGGTCACCAGCACGCCCTTCTTGGTGTTGGCGATCAGCTCGGCCGTGGTCTTGTCGGTGCCGGCCATGATCACGTTGCCGGCGCTGCCGACGGCGCGCGCGCCCTTCTGCTTGGCCCAGTACTGCGAGTAGTCCAGCGCGTTGATGCGGCCGTCCTTCACCAGGTGCACGCGTTCGCGCGGCAGCATGCTGTTGTCCCAGGGGAGCACCGGCACGTCCTTGTCCCAGGGGTCGGACCAGATGTTGACCTGCTGGTCGAACAGCTTGTCGCCCAGGCGGTTCTTGCCGCCCTGCTTGGACAGGAAGCTGCGGCCCTCGTCGGCGCGGCGGGCGTCGAAGCCATTCAGCATGAAGCCCAGCAGGTCGCTGGTGGCGGCCGGTTCCATGATCACGGTGTAGCGGCCCGGCTCGAGCGCCTTGGCGTCCACCGAACGCAGCGCCTTCTCGATCGCCACGTCGGCCGCTTCGCGCGGGTCGAACTTCGCCACGTCGCGCGCCGAGCGCTTGACCCAGCCCGAACCGCGGCCGTCTTCGGTGCGCACGGTGCAGGTGAAGTCGAGCGAGGTCGCGATCTGGTGGCCGAACACGCCGTTGGAGTTGGCCACCGTCTCGAAGGACGAGCGGTCGGTGAAGAAGCCGGCGGCCACCAGGCCCTTCTTGCGGCAGGCTTCCATCGCGTAGGCGGCGGCCTGGGCGCGGTATTCCGGATCGATGTCGGCGGTGCGCTGGACGAAGGTCTCGGAGGATTTATAGGCCTGCTTGGCGATAGCCGGCATGAACTCGGGGTTCTCCGGCGCCAGGCGCGCCAGGTCCTCGGCGCGGCGCACGGCGCGCTCGAGCGACTTGTCGTCGAACTCGTTGATGGTGGCGGTGCCCTGCTTCTTGCCGAAGGCGACCTGCACCTGGATGCGGGTGTCGTCGGCCAGGCCGGCGGTGGACACGGCGTTGCGGGCGAAGCGGATGTTGCCGATGCGGCTGCCCTCGACGTTGACGATGCACTCGTCGGCCTTGGACAGCGACATCACCTTGTCGCAGATGCGCTTGGTTTGTTCCTGGGTCAGGATGCTCATGGTCTTCCCTGCTTAGCCGATCTTGCGAGCGGTGTTGATCACGTTGATGCCGTTGAAGCGCGTGGTCGACGACCCGTGCGACACGATCGAGATCTGCGGCGGCTGGCCTTTGCCGTCGAAGAAGGAACCGCCCATGCGCCAGTCGCGCTCGTCGCAGATCGAATGGCAGGCGCTCCAGAATTCCTGGGTGTTGGCCTGGTAGGCCACGTCTTCCAGCATCTGGCCGATCTTGCCGTCCTTGATCTCGTAGAACAGCTGGCCGCCGAACTGGAAGTTGTAGCGCTGCTGGTCGATCGAGAAGGAGCCGTCGCCGACGATGTAGATGCCCTTCTTGATGCCCTTGACCATCTCGTCCGGGGTGAGCTTGGCCTTGCCGGCCGCCAGCGACACGTTCGGCATGCGCTGGAACTGCACCGTGCTCCAGCTGTCGGCGTAGGAGCAGCCGTGCGATTCCTTCTCGCCGATGATGTGGGCCTGGTCGCGGGTGGCCTGGTAGTTGACCAGGATGCCGTCCTTGATGATGTCCCACTTCTTGGTCTTCACGCCTTCGTCGTCGTAGCCGACCGCGCCCAGCGAACCCGGGGTGACCTTGTCGGCGTACAGGTTGACGATCGGCGCGCCGTACTTGAATTTCTTGCTCTCCCATTTGTCGAGGGTGGCGAAGCTGGTGCCGGCGTAGTTCGCCTCGTAGCCCAGCACGCGGTCCAGTTCCGTCGGGTGGCCGACGTTCTCGTGGATGGTCAGCCACAGGTGTTCCGGCGAGAGCATCAGGTCGTACTTGCCGGGCACCACCGACTTGGCGGTCAGCTTGCGCTTGGCGTCGCGGCCTGCGGCGCGCGCGTCCTCGATGATGTCGTAGCTTTCGGTGTACAGGGTGGCGACGCCGCCGGCGGCCTTGATCTTGTGCTCCGGGCGGGCGTCGAGGTATTCATAGCCCTTGCCGACCGGGGAAGAGAGGCCCGAGCGAGAGCGGAACTTGCCGGTCGCCTTGTCGACCGCGGTGGCCTGGAACGGGGCCCACAGGCGGTGCACGTCCTGGTCGATGTAGGAGCCGTCGGTGGAAGCGAAGAACTTCTGCTGGTTCACCTGGAACAGCATCGACTGCATGAAGTTGGCGCCGTTGTCCATGCCGGCCTTGTTGGCGGCGATCAGCAGGTCGGCCTTCTCCTTGATCGGCACCGCGCGCCAGTCCTTCTTGATCGGGGTGGCCCAGGATACGTCACCGACGCCCTTGACTGGTGCAAGACGCACCGGTTCGGACTGCAGCTTGGCGTTGGCCTTGGCGATGGCGACCGCCTGGCGCGCCGCGTTGGCGATGCCGTCGTTCGACACGTCGGAGGTGGCCGCGAAGCCATAGGCGCCGTCGCAGATCACGCGCACGCCCACGCCGGCCGATTCGGTGTTCGCCACGTTCTCGACGTTGAGGTCGCGGGTGACGATGAACTGGTTCAGATAGCGGCCGATGCGCACGTCGCAGTAGCTGGCGCCGGCCTTGGTGGCGGCGTTCAGCGCGACGTCGGCCAGGGCCTTCTTGGCCGCGACGGGCATGGTGGTGAGCAGTTCTTCCGCGGCGATCGCGCGGCCGAAGGGGATGAGCGTCGAGCCGAGCGCCAGGCTGCTGAAATTGAGAAAGGTACGGCGTTCCATGTGGTCTCCTGAATAACCTACTTCCGGGCAGCAGCAGTGCGCACGAGCACGGCGCCGCTTTGTATGTACAGCGCTACTGTGAGATTTTTTTCGCCCGGGTGAGGGCGTCAAACTTCTCAACCTTAGACTAAAGTTTTTGTTTAGGCAATCTTTATGCCATGCACCGAGGCGCCGTTGTTGCAGGCATCCCGCGTCCGGGCCGGTGTCCGCCGGCTGTCCGCCCTGTCCGCTCCGGACAGGGCGGACAGCGCGCCATGCGGGGGACGCATATGCATATGCGTCCGGTGCTTGACTGTCGGGCTCGGCTGCTTGATCATCGACGCGGCCGCAGCGGCGCCCTGCCCTGCTCCCGCAAATCACCCTGGAGACTTCGCACGATGAAACGACTGATCCTGGCCGCCATGCTGGCCACCGGCCTGGCCGGCGCCGCGCAGGCGGACGATGCCCTGAAGGCCGCCATCGCCGGCGAACACCGCAGCGCCCCCAACAAGGCGCGCGACGTGTACCGCCACCCCTACGAAACCCTCAGCTTCTTCGGCATCAAGCCGGACATGACGGTGGTGGAGCTGTCGCCGGGCGGCGGCTGGTACACCGAGATCCTCGCGCCCTACCTGCGCGACAAGGGCAAGCTGATCGCCGCCGGCGGCGCGATGGTGCCGGAGAACCGCGGCGCGATGGCCTTCAAGGGCAAGCTGGACGCCAACCCGGCCCTGTACGGCAAGGTGGTCCCGTCCGTGTTCGAGCCGCCCAAGCGCTACGAGATCGCGGCCCCGGGCAGCGTCGACATGGTGCTCACCTTCCGCAACCTGCACAACTGGGTCGGGAACGGCGAGGACGCCCTGCGCGCCACCTTCAAGGAAATCCACAAGGTCCTGAAACCGGGCGGCGTGCTGGGCGTGGTCGAGCACCGCCTGCCGGCCTCGATGCCCCAGGACGCCAAGGCCTCGAGCGGCTACATGCACGAGGCCTGGGTGATCAAGATGGCGGAAAGCGCCGGCTTCAAGCTGGCCGGCAAGTCCGAAGTCAACGCCAATCCGAAGGACACCGCCAACCACGAGAAGGGCGTGTGGACCCTGCCGCCGGTGCTGGCCAACAAGGACAAGGACCGCGAGAAGTACCTGGCGATCGGCGAGAGCGACCGCATGACCCTCAAGTTCGTCAAGCAGTAAATACGCGCCGGGCCGCGGGGAGGACGCGCCGTCCTCCCCGTGACGATGCACGTATTTCCAAGCGCCCCGCGGGTGTATATTCTTTCGGTTGAGCCCATTTTCAGTCACCGAAGGAATCCATGAAGATTTTCCCTCTCGCCGCACTGGCGCTTGCCGTGTCCACCCTGGCCCAGGCCCAGGACAGCACTCCGCAGACCACGCCGGTGCCGCCGGCGGCCACCACCCAGACCGCGCCGCCGGCCCTGCCGGCCATCGAGGCCTCGGTGGTCAAGATCTTCGCCACCGTGCGCCGTCCCGACCCCTACAAGCCCTGGACCAAGTCCTCGCCGGCCGACGTCACCGGTTCCGGTGTGATCATCGAGGGCAAGCGCATCCTGACCAATGCCCACGTGGTGAACTACGCAAGCCAGGTCGAGGTGCAGGCCAGCCAGTCGGGCGACAAGGTGGCGGCCAAGGTGGTCGCGGTGGCGCGCGGCCTCGACCTCGCGGTGCTGGAGCTCGAAGACCCCTCCTTCTTCGCCAAGCGTCCGCCGGTGCAGCGCGCCGCCGTGCTGCCCGACGTGCGCGAGCAGGTCTTCGCCTACGGCTATCCGGTGGGCGGCAATTCGCTCTCGACCACCAAGGGCATCGTCTCGCGCGTCGAGTTCGTGCCCTACACCTCGTTCAGCTCCGGCCTGCGGATCCAGATCGACGCGCCGATCAACCCCGGCAACAGCGGCGGCCCGGTGGTCGCGGGCGACAAGATGATCGGCCTGGCCTTCTCGATGGCGGCCGGGGCCCAGAACATCGGCTATGTGATTCCGAACGAGGAGATCGAGCTCTTCCTGAGCGACATCGCCGACGGCAAGTACGACGGCAAGCCGCTGCTGCACGACAGCATCCAGAATCTGGAGAACCCGGCCCTGCGCGCCTACCTCAAGCTCGACAAGTCAGTCGAGGGCGCGGTGGTGCACAAGCCCTACCGGACGGACCCCAGCTGGCCGCTCAAGGAATGGGACGTGATCACCCACATCGGCGAGCACCCGATCGACAACCAGGCCATGGTCAAGCTGGGCTCCAACCTGCGGGTGCGCTTCCAGTACCGCATCCAGCAGGTGGCGAAGAACGGCAAGGTGCCGATGACGGTGATCCGCGGCGGCAAGACCATCAAGGTGGAGGTTCCGGCCACCGGCCCGCGCCCGATGCTGATCGCGGACCTGAACGGCGGCTACCCGCCCTACTTCATCTACGGCCCGATCGTGTTCTCGCGCGCCAGCCCGGAGTTCCTGAGCTTCATCGGCGGCAACGCGGCGATGCTGCAGGCCTATGCCTTCAACGCCAGCCCGCTGGTGACGCGCCGAGGCGACTCGCCGGACGCCGAGCGCGAGGAGCTGGTGGTGATCAGTTCGCCCTTCTTCCCGCACAAGCTGATGTCGGGCTACTCGAACCGCTACGGCTCGGTGGTGGAGTCGGTCAACGGCAAGCCGGTGCGCAGCCTGGCCCACCTGGTGGCGCTGCTGCGCGATCTGAAGGACGAGCAGGTCGTGCTCAAGTTCGACCAGCGCTACGGCGAGACCATGATCCTGCCGCGCAAGGCCACGCTGGACGCGACCGAGGCGATCCTGTCGGACAACGGGGTGCGTTCGCAGGGTTCGGACGACATGATGAAGGTCTGGAACGGCAAATAAGCCGTCACGGCGCTGCGAAGATCAACTTGGGTTACCGTAAGGAGTCCAAGTTCGCACCGCAGCACCCGCGCAAAAGCAACCGCAGCCCTCCGATCTAATGCCCTTAAGTTAGCGCCTGCACGTCGTCCCGGCGAAGGCCGGGACCCAAGTTTGCATGCGTATCTGCGCAAGGGAACTTGGGCCCCGGCCTTCGCCGGGGCGACGGTTTTTCTGCTAACTGAATACCAATAAGCCCAAAGCTGCGGTTCTTACTTTCAAACTCCCCTCACACCATCACTTCTCTTTCTTCACCGGCGTAAACAGCAAATCCTGGAAGTCATAGCTGAAATCGGTCTCGGTGGAGATCGGCTTCATGCGCATGCGCTCGATGCTGCCATCGTGATCCAGCGAGAAGGTCACGTAAGCGTCGGCATTGAAGTTCCTCTCCTTCCAGCGAACGATGAAGGTATCGTGCTGGAAGTGCTCCAGCTCCCCGACCAGGTCGGGCGTGCGCGAGAAGCTCAGCACCTGCTTGCCGCCCGAGCGCTTGATGCTCGCCACGCCATACCAGGGGTCGGTGTAGTCCCCTTCGTAGGCCGCCAGCGGCAGCGAAGGTTTCGACCTGGCCGCGCGCGCCGCCGACTCGCTCTTCAGGCGCGCCGCCTCCTTGGCCTGGTTCTCGCGGTCGACCTCGGCGACGCGGCCGATCCAGTCGGTCGGCGCCACGCCCAGGTACTGGTCGAGCAGGCGGTACTGCAGGGCGTTCAGCGAGGGGCCGCTCTCGGCGTTGGTGAAGATCGCGATGCCCAGCTTCGCTTCCGGCACCAGCAGCACGCGCGAATAGAAGCCCTGCAGCGCGCCGCCGTGCAGCGCCACCAGCTTGCCCTGGTAGTCGCGCAGCTGGAAGCCCAGGCCATAGGCGAAGAAGTTGGGCTTGGTCGCCGCCAGCGGAGGACGCGGCTCGACGATCTTCATCGGCGTCTGGGCGGTCCACATCTCGCGCGCCTGCTTGTCGGACCACAGGCGCACTTCCTTGCCGCCGGCGTCCTTGCCGACCCGGCCGCCGTCCAGCAGCACCATCATCCAGCGCGCGATGTCCTCGGCGTTGGTATTGATCCCGACCGCACCGACCGCGTTCGCCACCGGCATCGGCTTGACCACCGCGGCGCGGCCCTTGATCTTGCTGTGCGGGCTGGAGACGTTGTCCTTGTTCGCGTGCTCGTCCAGGCTGGTGGTGGTGCCGTGCATGCCCACCGGCTGGAGGATCCACTCGCGCATGGTCTCGCCCCAGCTCTTTCCGGACTTCTGGGCGATGATCTTGCCGGCCACGATGTAGAGCAGGTTGTCGTAGGCGTAGCTGTTGCGGAAGCTCGTCGCCGGCTTGATGTAGCGGAGGTTGTGGATGATCTCGTCGGTGCTGAAGGTGGTCGTCGGCCACCACATCAGGTCACCCGCACCCAGGCCCAGGCCGCTGCGGTGGGTCAGCAGGTCGCGCACCGTCATCTCGGCCGTCACATAGGCGTCGTACATGCGGAAGTCCGGCAGGTGCTTGATCACCGGGTCGTCCCAGTCCAGCTTGCCCTGGTCGACCAGCATGGCCAGGCCGGCCGCGGTGAAGGCCTTGGAGTTGGAGGCGATCTCGAACAGGGTTTTGCCGTCCACCGGGGTCGGGTCGCCCAGCTTGCGCACGCCGAAGCCCTGGGCCGCCAGCACCTTGCCGTCCTTGACCACGGCGATGGCGATGCCGGGCACGTCGAATTCCTTCATCACGCGCCTGACGTCGGCTTCCAGGTTGTAGGCCGGCGCCTGGGCGGCGGCGGCCGGGGCCGGGGCCGCGACCGGGACTTGCGCCAGCGCGGCGCCGGCTGCGGTGGCGGACAGCGCGATCAGGATCGCGGCGGCGAGTCGGTTCATTCCTTGCACGGTCTTCTCTCTCATCGTTTGTTCATCTGCTTGTCGACGCTGGCCTGGGTCTCGGGGTGGTAACGCGCGCGCGCCGCCTTGTAGACGCGTTCGGCCCAGGCCCGATCCTGCTCGTTGGCGCGCAGGGCGGCGTAGAGCGGCACCACGAACTTCTGGCGGCCCACGCTCATCAGGAAGGCTTCCAGGTTGGGACGGATGCCGCGGTAGCCGGCATGCACCGAGGCTCGGTAGAAGCGGAAGGCCACCTCGTTGTTGCCGGTCTTCGCCAGGCCGTAGGCCTTGTCCAGTTCTTCCAGACGCTTGGCGTCGGCCTTGTTGTCGATGTCGTTCAAGAACTTCATCCACTCGGCGGCGTTCCATGCCTTGGTAGGCAGCTGGGCGGTGTCCAGCTCGCCCTTGAGCCAGGCCGCCGTCGTGGCGTTCAGGCGCGCCAGGCGCTCGGACACGGCGAGCTTGGCGCTGGCCGGGATACCCGGGCCGTACAGCCATTCATCCAGCTCGGCCTCGCTCATGACCTGAGGGTTCTTGGCCAGCAGGTTGGCGCGCAGGTAGGCGACGAACTGCTCGGTGGTCACGCTCTGGAAGGCGTGCTGGTCGAACCAGCCGCGCAGGAAGGGATCGAAGGCGGCGCGGCCGGCGCGCTGCTCGAGTGTGCGCAGGAACCAGGCGCCCTTCGGATAGGCCAGCTCCTCGTCGGTGTAGTGTTCGGACGAGGTGTCCGGGTGGCGCGTGACCAGGGCCTGCTTTTCCTTCGCCAGGGTCTTGAGGTGCTCCAGCGCCTCTTCCTGCTCGAGCTGCAGGTTCATGGTGGCGACTTCTTCGCCGTAGATCTTTTCGAGGATGCGCGTGGTCACGTAGGTGGTGAAGCCTTCGTTCAGCCACCAGTGCTTCCAGGAGGCGTTGGTCACCAGGTTGCCCGACCAGCTGTGCGCCAGCTCGTGGGCGATCAGGTCGACCAGGCTGCGGTCGCCCGCGATCATGGTCGGGGTCAGGAAGGTCAGGCGCGGATTCTCCATGCCGCCGATCGGGAAGGAAGGCGGCAGCACCAGCATGTCGTAGCGCCCCCAGCGATACGGGCCGTAGAGCGACTCGGCCGCCGCCACCATTTTCTCAGTGTCGGCCAGCTCGTACTCGGCGGCGCCGATGCGCTTCGGTTCGGCGTAGACGCCGGTGCGCGGGCCCAGCGAGCGCACGTCCAGCTCGCCGATGCCGATCGCCAGCAGGTAGGACGGGATCGGCTGCGGCATGGTGAATTTCCAGCCGCCCTTGCCGGTGGCCTTGGCGTCGTTATCGGCGCTCATCACCACGCGCAGGCCTTCCGGCGCCTGGATGCGGGCGGTGTAGGTGAAGCGCACCGCCGGCGTGTCCTGGATCGGCACCCAGGAACGCGCGTTGATCGATTGCGACTGGCTGAACATGAAGGGACGCTTGCCCGACAGGGTCTGGGCCGGCGTCAGCCACTGCAGGGCGGTGGCGGTGGGCGCGGTGCGGTAGTGGATGCGCACCTTGTTCGGCTGGCCGGGCAGCGCGATGCGCAGGGCCTGGCCCTTCTCCGGGTCGAACTTGTCGAGGGTGTAGCGGACGGCGCGCCAGGCGCCGCCGGCATCCTGGGCTTCGATTTTGGCGATGCTCAGCTCGCGGGTGTCGAGGTCGAGGGTGGTGGCGGATTTGTCCAACCAGTCGAGGGTCAGCTCGGCGTAGCCGTCCAGGGTCTTGCGCGCGAAGTCGGCCTTCAGGTCCATGTGCAGGGCACTGGTTTTCACCTGGTCGTACTTGGCGTAGCTCAGGGGGTCGAGCGCGAACGCGCAGGCGCTCCAGGCGCCGAGGATGGCGGTGGCGGCGGCGCGCAACAGAAAACGTGTTTTCATGGTCTCTCGCAGGGATGCGGCCCGGGCGTGGCCCCGGGCCGGGGCGCGTGCAGAATAGCACGCACCCAGCGCCAGCGAAAGCGCCGGCCCGGCGCGGTGGGCCGTAGGGCGAGCCTTACGGCTAGCCGTAACGGCCAGCCTCACGGCTGGCTGTAAGTACAGCGGCGGCGCGCACGGTCTGCTATGATCGCGCCTCTTTTCGCCCCACCTTCACCCTCCCCCGCACCCCACCGTATGGACGCCTTCCTCGTTTCGACCGGCATCGTGGCGCTCGCCGAGATCGGCGACAAGACCCAGCTGCTGGCCTTCCTGCTGGCGGCGCGCTTTCGCCGCCCGATGCCCATCGTGGCCGGCATCTTCGTCGCCACCATCCTGAACCACGCCTTCGCGGCGGCGGTGGGCGCGCTGGTGAGCGAGCTGCTCGGCCCGGGCGTGATGCGCTGGGTGCTGGGCCTGTCCTTCCTGGGCATGGCGGCCTGGATCCTGGTGCCGGACGAGATCGACGAGGAAGAGGCCAGCCTGGCGCGCCACGGCGTCTTCCTCACCACCCTGATCGCCTTCTTCGTGGCCGAGATGGGCGACAAGACCCAGGTCGCCACCGTGGCGCTGGCGGCGCGCTACGAATCGATGGCGGCCATTGTCGCCGGCACCACCTTCGGCATGATGCTGGCCAACGTGCCGGCCGTGATCTTCGGCGAGCGCATCGCCAAACGCGTGCCGGTCAGGCTGGTGCACGGCATCGCGGCCCTGATCTTCGTGGTGCTGGGCGTCGCCACCCTGCTCGGCGCGGGCGAAGGCCTGGGCTTCTGAGCCTCACTCCTGGGTGACCCAGACCGGGGCCGACCACAGCACCCCGCCATCGTCCTGGGTGATGCGGGCGTAGTAGAAATGCTCGCCGGGGGCCGGCGTGTAGGTGGTGGTGGCGGTCTCCGACAGGCGGCTCACCTCGCCGTTGCGGCCCGGGACCCCTTCCATGATCGCCACCGCCGCCACCGACCTGCCCGCCGCGCTGGCGAAATGTGCGGCCAGGGTGAGCGGTCCCCGGTTGCGCAGGCGCTCGCCCATCATGCGCCCGTTGGCGGTGAACACCAGCTGCGAATGCTTGTCCATGGTCGCGAACACGCGCCGTGCGCGCAGGGCTTCCACGAAGCTGTCCATGGTCAGCGGCGCGCCCTGGGCAATCAGGACGCCGGTGCGGTTGGCGGAGCTCGCGCCCCAGTTGGCGCAGTGGTTGTCCTGGTTGGTGCTGAAGGCCAGGTGGTAGCCCGCCTCGAGCAGCTTGTTGCAGGCGGCCTCGAAATTGCTGCGCCGGGTTTCGCTCTCGCTCAGGTTGGTCGAGAAGGCGCTGGTGTTCATCACTTCGCACAGCACCATCGCCTCGTCGCCGTCGCGGGTGTAGGCGAGCGGCACGCCGTTCACCTGGAACTGGCCGGCCAGGGCCGGGTGATTGAACTGGCCCACCCAGCCGCGTTCGCGCATCAGGGTGTACAGGGCGGCATAGTCGCCGCGCGGGCTGAGGGTATCGGCCAGCAGCTCTCCCTTGGCGTTCTTTTCCCAGCCCAGCAGCTCGCGGCTGTTGAAGATGTTGAGGTGGCCGCCATTGTTGATGACGCCCCACTCCATGCCGTACACGGCAAGAAAGCCGGGATACGCCTTCGAGAAGGCTTCCGCGCTCGCCAGGCCCGACTGGTACAGGGCCTTGGCGCGCGCCGGGTCGGCCTCCGGGGCGCTGCCTTCCGAGCCGTCGTACATGTGGTTATGCTCGGACGCGGCCAGGATGTCCAGCCCCTGCCTGCGCGCGAAGTCGAAAGCCGCGTCGGGACCGAAGGGCGCGCTGAGCGGATCCTGGGCGCCCTTGCAGGCGGTGACGGCGGCGCCGCCGTCGCTGTGGTTGGTCTGGCTGTGCAGGTTGCCCAGGTAGACCGTGTAGGGAAGCGTGGCGGGCGCCGGCGCCGCCCCCGGCGCGCCGGCGGCTCCCGGCAGCGCCTGGAAGCGCGGCATGGCCGGCGCCGGCGGCGCGCCGACCGCGATCTCCCAGCTCTGGCTCAGGGCCTGGTGGGCATCGCCGCGCAGGCTGGCGTGCAGGCGCACCCGGTAGATGCCGGGCGGGGCGACGCGCCTGCCGATGCGGCCCGACCAGGCCAGCGGCACGCTCAGGCTTTCGCCCTCGAGCAGCGTCTCGCCGCGCCAGCGCAGCGCTACCCGGCCGTCCGGGCGCACCAGTTCCACCCGCCAGTCGACCACGCCGGCCCGCGGCAGGCCCGGATAGTCGAACTGCAGGGTAAAGCTGCGCTGGGCCTGGGCCCCGCCCTGGAAGGGCGCGTACAGCGTGGCGTCGAACTCCCTGTGCTCGCTCGGGGCGGCGGCGGCCGGCGCGCAGGCGGCCAGCATCAGGGCGGAAAAGAGAGGGGATAGGAGAGCGGTCTTCATGATGCAATTTTTGCAATTTCATGGAAATCGCTTTTGCTCCAGCACCGCACTTCATTGTCTTTTTGATCACATAGTTTGTGCGGAAATAAATTGTTGTTTATTTAATTTTTCCGCCGTGACAAAGTGATGCAGATTGCGGCGCCGGCCCGGGTTACCATCGGGCTCATGAAGACAATGCTCGTGGTCCTCGCCGTGGTCCTGCTCGCCGCCGTCCTGACGTGGCGGCCGGCCGGCGTCAACTTCACCCTGGTCAACGTCGGCGCGCAGCCCCTGTCCGGGGTGACGGTGCGGGTCACCGGGCGCGACTATCCCATCGGCGACCTGGCGCCCGGCGAGACCAAGCGCCTGCGCCTCTCGCCTACCGGCGATTCGCACGTCGAACTGGCGCTGGCGGGAGGGCGGCGGCTGATCATCGGCAGTTACCTGCAGCCGGGCTACCGGGGCAGCCTGGAGGCGCGCGTGACCGCGGACGCGGTGCTGACGGTCAAGGACGAGGTCGAAGCCGGCGTATATTGAGCGCGACATTCTCGCCGTGTTTAGTAAACGAGCTAAACATGCCGCTGATCGCGCGCGTCTTATTGCTGAGGAGGCGGACTCGGCATATAAGTGCCGGATTGGCACTGGCGCACAAGAATGGAGACACCATGACAGTTCGTTGCAAACGCGGTTCCTTGTCCCTCACCCTGCTGGCGGCGGCGCTGCTGGCCACCCTTCCCGCCCAGGCGGCGGCCCCGGGCTCCCCGGCGGCGGCCGTCAACGTCTTCATCGGCACCGGCGGCGACGGCCACACCTTCCCCGGCGCCAGCCGGCCCTTCGGCATGGTGCAGCTCAGCCCCGACACCCAGGTGCGCCACTTCCGCCAGAGCTATCCCTGGGCCGCCGGCTACCGCTACAACGACGACTCCATCCTCGGCTTCTCGCACACCCACTTCTCCGGCAGCGGCCACTCCGACCTGGGCGACGTGCTCCTGATGCCCTACAGCGGCGGCGAGACCCGCCTGGAGCCGGGCTACCCCGAGCGCCCCTTCTCGGGCTACCGCTCGCGCTTCTCGCACGCCGAGGAAAAGGCCGAACCGGGCTATTACGCGGTGCGCCTGAAGGACAACGAGGTCGACGTCGAGCTCACCGCCAGCGAGCGCGTGGGCCTGCACCGCTACCGCTTCCACAAGGACGCGCCGGCCAAGGTGATCCTCGACCTGCGCCAGAGCATCTACGATTACAGCAGCAAGAACCTGTGGTCGCGCCTGCGCGTGCGCGACGCCACCACCCTGACCGGCATGCGCGAGACGCGCGGCTGGGCGCCCGGCCGCCAGCTCTACTTCGCGGTCAAGTTCTCGCGCCCGATGACGGCGCGCCAGCTGCACAACCGCGAGGAAGCCATCGAGTACCGCGGCTTCGCGCCGCCGGGCAAGACCCCGGCCGACAAGGTGCTGGTCGAGGGCAAGGCCCTGGTGGCGGCGCTGGAATTCGGCGCTCCCCAGGACGGCACCCTGATGGTGAAGGTCGCGATCTCGCCGGTGAGCGAGGACAACGCGCTGGCCAACCTGGAAGAGATGCCGGGCTGGGACTTCGAGGCCGAGCGCGGCAAGGCCGGCGCCGCCTGGAACGCCGCCCTCGGCGCGGTCAGCGTCGAGGCGCCGGACGCGATGCGCACCATGTTCACCACCGCGCTCTACCACAGCATGCTGGCGCCTTCGCTCTTCATGGACCGCGACGGCCGCTACCGCGGACCGGACAACCAGGTGCACCAGGCGAAGAACTTCCGCTTCCACTCCACCTTCTCGCTGTGGGACACCTACCGCGCCCTGCACCCCCTGCTCACCCTGCTGGCGCCGGAACAGCGCAACGCCGACTTCGTGAACTCCCTGATCGCGGCGCGCCAGCACAGCCCCTACGGCATCCTGCCGGTGTGGTCCTTCCACGGCCTGGAGACCTGGTGCATGATCGGCTACCACGCGGTGCCGGTGATCGCCGACGCCTACATGAAGGGCATCCGCGGCTTCGACCCGGAGCAGGCCCTGGCCGCGATGACCGCCAGCGCCGAATACGGTCCCTACGGCGGCCTGGAACACTACATGAAGCTGGGCTACGTGCCGATCGACCGCGAACCGGAAGCCGCCTCCAAGACGGTGGAATACGCCTTCGACGACTGGACCATCGCGCGCATGGCCGAGAAGATGGGCAAGAAGGACGTGGCGGCGCGCTACTACGGACGGGCCCAGAACTACCGCAACGTGTTCGACAAGGAGACCGGCTTCATCCGCGCGCGCAAGAGCACGGGCGAGTTCCGCACCCCGTTCAACCCGGTGCAGTCGAACTTCGGCAGCGACTACACCGAGGGCAGCGCCTGGCAGTATTCCTGGTACATGCCCCACGATAACGCAGGCCTGATCGCCATGCTGGGCGGCGACGCCGCCCTGGTGGCCAAGCTGGACCAGGTGTTCGACGCCAAGGTCGACGAGAACGTCTACGCCCACATGGAAGACATCTCGGGCCTGATCGGCCACTACGCCCACGGCAACGAGCCCTCGCACCACGTGGCCTACCTGTACAACTTCGCCGGCGCGCCCTGGCGCACCCAGGAGCGCCTGACCCACATCATGGCGACCCAGTACGCCAACCGTCCGGACGGCCTCTCGGGCAACGACGACCTGGGCCAGATGTCGGCCTGGTTCGCCTTCACCGCGCTCGGCTTCTATCCGGTGGCGCCGGCCAGCAACGAGTACGTGATCGGCCGCCCCTTCCTCGACAAGGCGACCCTGAACCTCCCGAACGGCAAGCGCTTCACGGTGCGCGCGCTGAACCTGTCGGAGGCCAACCGCTACGTCGGCAAGGTCACGCTCAACGGCCGCGCGCTGGAGCGCACCTTCCTGCGCCACGAGGACATCACCGCCGGCGGCGAACTGGTGTTCACCATGCAGGCCACGCCCAACAAGGACTGGGGCAAGTCGCCGGCCAGCCGGCCCTACACCCAGACCCGCTACGGGAGCGGCGCGCAATGACGGCGGACAGGCTGCGCTGAGGGGCCGCCATGCCGGTGACCATCCGCGACATCGCGCGCGCGACCAACTACTCCATCGGCACGGTCTCGCGCGCGCTGAAGAACCAGGACGGGCTGACCGAGCGCACCCGCGCCCGGATCCGCGCCGTGGCCCAGCAGCTCGGCTACGATTTCGGCAACCTGCGCCAGGGCGAGGTGCGCCGCATCGCCTTCCTGCTGCACCGCCAGCACGACACCCAGTCGAGCAGCCCCTTCTACCTGCCGGTGCTGCACGGGGCCGAGGAAGCCTGCCGCAAGCGCGGCATCGCCCTGTCCTTCGTGGTGGTCGGGCCGGCCGAGCCGGTGCTGGACCTGGTGCGGGTGCACCAGCCCGACGCCCTGCTGTGCGCCGGCTTCTTCGAGCCCGAGCTGCTGGGCGTGCTGCGCGAGACCGGCAAGCCGCTGGTGCTGCTCGACATGCGCCTGCCCGGTTACCGCAGCGTCAACCCGGACCACCAGCTGGGCGGCTACCTGGCCACCCGCCACCTGATCCGCCAGGGCCGGCGCCGCATCGCCATGCTGTGCGGCTCGCTGGCCCACTACAGCATCCACGAGCGCAGCCGTGGCTTTCGCAAGGCCTTGTTCGAGGCGCGCATGCTGGCCGACCCCGAGCTCGAGATCCAGCTCCCCAGCATCGGCAACCCGGTGGCCAACGTGCGCCAGGCCGTCGAGCAGCTGCTGGCCCTGCCCCAGCGCCCGGACGCCCTGTTCTGCTACAACGACAGCACCGCCCTGGCGGCGATGGCCTGCTGCCTGGAGCGCGGCCTGAAGGTCCCGCACGACCTGGCCATCGTCGGCTTCGACGACATCGGCGCCGCCGCCCAGGCCGTGCCGCCGCTGAGCAGCATCAGCATCGACAAGGAAGCCCTGGGCGCGGTGGGCGTCGAACTGCTGCTGGACAAGGGGGCGCCGCACCCGGACCAGGGCCTCGACCAGACCCTCCCCGTGCAGCTGGTGGTGCGCGAGAGCAGCAATGACGACTAAGGAAGACCCCATGCAGAAGTTCCCCGATTTCTTTTCGCCGGACACGCTCGACCGCCACGTGGCGCACACCATGTCCTTCTATTACCCGCGCTGCGTCGACCCCAGCGGCGGCTTCTACCATTTCTTCAAGGACGACGGCAGGGTCTACGACGCCGCCACCCGCCACCTGGTGTCGAGCACCCGCTTCGTGTTCGTGTTCGCCAGCGCCTGGCGCCACTTCGGCAAATCCGAGTACCAGGACATGGTGCGCCACGGCCTCGACTTCCTGCGCCGCGTCCACCGCAACCCGGCCACCGGCGGCTACGCCTGGCAACTGGCCTGGGAGGATGGCCAGGCGCGCGTGCTGGACGACGACAACCATTGCTACGGCCTGGCCTTCGTCCTGCTGGCCTATGCGCATGCGCTGATGGCGGGTGTGGAGGAAGCGCGCGACTGGATCGCCGAGACCTTCGAACTGATGGAGGCGCGCTTCTGGGAAGCGGAACACGGCCTGTACGCCGACCAGGCCAGGGGCGACTGGAGCGCGCTGGATCCCTACCGCGGCCAGAACGCCAACATGCACGCCTGCGAAGCCCTGCTGGCGGCCTACCGCGCTACCCAACACCTGCCCTACCTGCACCGGGCCGAGACCCTGGCGCGCAACATCACCCAGCGCCAGGCCGGCCGCGCCGGCGGCAAGATCTGGGAGCATTACACGAAGGACTGGCAGGTCGACTGGGACTTCAACCTGCACGACAAGGCCAATTTGTTCCGCCCCTGGGGCTACCAGCCGGGCCACTTCACCGAATGGAGCAAGCTGCTGCTGCAGCTCGAAGCCCATGCGCCCCAGCTGGCGGGGCCGGCCGACTGGCTGCTGCCCGCCGCCCAGGACCTGTACGCGACCGCCTGGCGCCATGCCTGGGACAAGGTTCACGGCGGCCTGCACTACGGCTTCGCGCCGGACGGCACGGTGTGCGACGCCGACAAGTATTTCTGGGTGCAGGCCGAGACCCTGGCCGCCGCCGCCCTGCTGGGCGCGCGCACGGGCGCCGAGCGCTACTGGCTGGACTACGAGCGCCTGTGGGCCTACAGCTGGGAGCATTTCGTCGACCACGAGCACGGCGCCTGGTACCGCATCCTCAGCTTCGATAACCGCAAATACTCGGACGAGAAGAGCCCGGCGGGCAAGGTCGACTACCACACCATGGGCGCCTGCTACGACATCATGCCGGCGCTGGCGCGGCGCCGCGGCGCGCCATGAAGCCGGCCATGAGCGAACCGGTGTTCTTCGCCAGCGCCCGGGAATTCCGCGCCTGGCTGCAGGCGCACGCCCACGAGGGCGGCGAACTCCTGGTGGGTTTCCACAAGGTGGGCAGCGGACGGCCCTGCATGAGCTGGTCCGAGTCGGTCGACCAGGCCCTGTGCTTCGGCTGGATCGACGGCGTGCGCAAGCGCGTCGACGAGGACACCTACACGATCCGCTTCACGCCGCGCAAGGCCGGTTCGATCTGGAGCGCGGTGAACATCGACAAGGTCGCGCGCCTGCGCGCCGAGGGCCTGATGACCGAAGCCGGCGAACAGGCTTTCGCGCGCCGCAGCGAAGCGCGCTCGCGCGTGTATGCGCACGAGCGCGAGACGCCGGCCGAGCTGGCGCCCGAGGCGCTCGCGCGCTTCCAGGGCGAAGCCCAGGCCTGGGCCTACTTCGAGACCTGTCCGCCCGGCTACCGCAGCCAGCTTCTGCACTGGGTGACCAGCGCGAAGAAGGAAGAGACGCGCGCCGCGCGCCTGCAGCGCCTGATCGAGGCCTGCGCGCGCGGGCAGCGCCTCTAGCCGCTTAGAAGTGGTACTCGGCCCGCACCATCGGCGTGCTGGCCCGCTGTCCCCGGCCGCCGGTGCTGGCGCGCGAGTTGCCGAACTTGTTGTTCCAGAACTGGTATTCGAGCCCGACCCGGAAGCGGTTCTTCTTCTGCCCGAAATGCGCGCCCACGTCGTACATGAGCTGCATGTCGATGTTGGTCTCGGCGCTGGTCGGGTTGCCCACCTCGTCCGGACCCTTCTCGGCGATGAAGTTGGCATAGCCCTCGAAAGCCCAGCGCTCGTTGATCGGGATGCCCCAGCTCAGGTTGAGCATCGGGTGGTTCTCGAAGGTGTAGCGGCGTCCGCCCACGTTCGAGATCGGCGGGAAGGCCCCGTGCGGCGCATTGCTCTCGTGGATCAGCAGCAGGCTGGCGTTCAGGAAGCCCGGCACGTCCAGCATCAGGGTCGGCCCCAGCACCCACATGCGCTTGCGCGAGTTGTAGCCGACGTCTTCCTTGAAGTTGAAGTCGAAGCCGCCGGTCAGGCCGACGCCGCGCACCGGCCCGAAGCGCAGCTCCTTGCCGCTCAGCTTTCCGAGGTCGAGGGTGTGCCGGTAGAGCAGATAGGCTTCCAGGGCGCCGGTGCTGTCGGTGAGCGAGCGCGGATCCTTGCTGTCGGACTTGAGCACGTCCAGGTTGAAGTAGTTGCTGCCGTACTTGTAGCCGCTGGCGTGGGTGAAGGCCAGCACGTGCTTGTTGATGTGGTCCGGATTGAAGGGCTCGGCGAAGCGGGTGCCGTAGCGCCAGCTGAGCGCGTTGTCGGCCCAGTCGACGGCCTGGGCCGCGCCGGCGGCCAGGGCCAGTGCGGCGCAGCAGGCGGCGCGGATGGTCTTGCTCATGTCATTCTCCCTCGTCTTATGATGTCGCGCGTCCCGGGCCGGCTCAGGCCCGCAGCTGCACGCGGTGCAGGCGCGCATCGTCGGCCAGCACGATGCCGGGCTCGGCCAGCGGCACGCCGTCGAGCGTGAGGCCCTGGCCGCCGGCGCCGGCGCGCACGGAGATCTCGTAGATCGTCCTGCGGTAGCGGTAGCGCAGCACCAGTTCACCCTCGCCCGGCGGCGCGCAGGGCGCCAGCAGCAGGCGCTGCCCCTGACGCTCCAGGCCCAGCAGCGCTTCGACCACCAGCAGCCAGGTCCAGGCCGGGGCCACAGTGTAGCAGCCGCCGAACGCGCGCCCTGCATTCGGGGCTATCGTGCGCAGGCCATCGGTCAGGAAGTAAGGCGGCGCCGCGTAGCGGGCGCAGGCGTCCGGGTTGGCGCTGCGCGCGGCCGGATCGAGCAAGCGGGCCAGCTGCCAGGCGCGCGCGCCCTCGTCCAGCCGCGCCAGGGCCATGGCCGCCCAGGCGGTGGCGCGGTGCTCCTGGCCGGGACAGGCGTCCAGTCCCGGCGCCCACTGCCCGTCGGCCGGCGGCTCGCTGCGCGCCGCGGCCTCGCCGTCCAGCCTCAGGGCGGCCGCGCGCATCGCCGCTTCGCCGCGCGCCGCGCCCGCCAGCAGCGCCCAGGCCTGGGTCGCCAGGTCGAGGCGGCAGGCGCCGCTCGCCTGGCTGCCGAGGGCGCCGCCATCGTCGAGATAGGCCCAGCGGTACCACTCGCCATCCCAGCCGTGCTCCTCGGCCTGGGCCGCCAGCGCCAGAGCCGCGCCGCTGCAGGTGGTGGCGAAGCCGAAATCGCCGCGCCGCTCGGCGACCTCGGCGAAGCGCTGCAGCACCAGGCCCATGAAGAAGGCCAGCTGCACGCTCTCGCTGCGGCTGCCCGGGCCCTGCGCCTCCCCGTGCAGGCGGGCGCCGGCCAGCGGCAGGCCGCGCTCGCCGAAGCGCAGGCAGCCGCGCAGGCCGTGCACGCAGTGCTGGTACAAGTCCTCGCGGCCCGCCGGCGATTCGCCCAGCAGCGCATGGTCGCCGGTCGCGGCCAGGTAGCGCGCCAGCACGAAGGGCAGCCACAGGTAGTCGGCCACATATGGCGCTCCATCACCGGTCCCGGCCTGCGCGAAGTCCTGCGCCGCGCGCAGCAGCTGCTCGCGCACCAGCTCGGGACGCGCGTGCAGGGCCGCGAGGCTGGCCTGCAGACGCAGCGCCGGCGAGCGCTCACCCATCGCCGCCGCGATGCTCTGATAAGGCAGCCAGCCGTTCACCAGCAGGTCGAGCGCGGGATCCGGCGAGCGCAGCTCGACGCAGCCCAGGGTCGCGTCCCACCAGGCGCGCAGCTGTTCCCAGGCCGCCGCCGCGGCCGCGGCGCCGCCGTGGCGCTGCACCACGCGGCTGGCGTCCAGGCTGCCCGGGCCGGCAACGCCCAGCACGAACACCAGTTCCAGCTCCTCGCCCGGCGGGAGCAGGACCTGGGCCTGCAGCGCCGCGCAGGGGTCGAGCCCCGCGCCGACGCTGCCGGACAGGCCGGCGCGCGCCATCGCGGCGGGCTGCGCCATGCAGCCTTGCGGCCCCAGGAATTCCATGCGGTCGGCGCTGGCCGCCACCTGTACCGCATCGAGGTGGAAGAAGCCGACCTTGTCGTGGAAACCGGCGCCGAAGGCATTGCGCGCGAACAGGGCGCCGCTGGCCAGGTCGATCCCGGTCACCACCTGCAGGCCGGGCGGCGCCTGCGGGTCGTCCAGCAGCCACTCGGCATAGCCGGTGACCGACAGGCGGCGCGGCGCGCTGCTGTCGTTGCGCAGCCTGAGCACCGAATACTTGAGCGGCGCATCCTGGGCCACGAAGCAGCGCAGCTCGGACCGGATGCCGTGGGCCAGGTGCTCGAACACGCTGTAGCCGAAGCCGTGGCGGGTCAGGTAAGGCGCGCCGGAGGCCGCCGGCCAGGGCGTGGGCGACCAGAACACGCCGCTGTCCTCGTCGCGCAGGTAGAAGGCTTCGCCCGACCGCGGGGCCAGCTCGTCCTCGCCGCCGGCGGTGACGCGCGCGCCGTGGTGGCCGCTCCAGCTCGAGGCATGGCCGCGCTCCGAGACCACGCTGCCGAACTCCGGGTTGGCGAGCAGGTTGGGCCAGGGCGCGGCCGGCGCCGGCGCACCCGCGCCGCAGCGGATCACGTACTCCTTGCCGTCGAGGGTATAGCCGCCGATGCCGTTGTCCTGGCGCAGTTCGGGCGCCTCCAGGGGCGGCGCCTGAACCGTCCAGGCGGGGGCGTCGGCGGCGGGAGCGAAGGCCGGCGGCAGGACGGCGCGCGGGCGCGCGGCGCGGCGCAGCTGGTCGTGCAGGCCGCCGCGCTCGTCCGAGAGCAGCACCCGGGCGATCGAGCGCAGCAGGATGCGGTCCTCCTGCGGCAGGGCGTGCAGCAGGTGCACGTGCACGCCGCCCGGCTGCTCGAAGCTGTTCGGATCGAGCAGCGGGGCGGCCAGGTGCATGGCCTGCTCGCGCGCCGCCTGGCTGTCGCACAGCACCAGCAGGTCGACCGCCAGGCCGCGGCTGCGCCAGTAGGCGTGCGCCTGCAGGGCCTGGCGCACCAGGCCGGTGTCCGGGCCCTGGCCCACCTGCAGCAGCACCACCGGCAGCGCGCCGCTCACCCCGTAGGGCGCGAGGTCGGCGCGTCCGAGCACGTTGCGGGCGATCAGGGCGGCGTCGGCGCGCAGGGCCGGCACCGGCGCCAGGACGCAGCCGGCCAGGCGCGTATACAGCTGGGCGTCCGCTTCGCCCAGTTCCATGCGGCGCAGGAAGGCCTGGCCCTGGGTCCAGGCGGCCTCGATGGCGTGGTCGACCAGGGCGCCCGACCGGTAGCGCCGGGCCAGCTCGCGGGCCACGCCCAGGCTGCCGGCAGCGCCCAGCAGCAGGTCGACCGTCGCTTCCTGGCCGGGCGCGAGCACCAGGGTGTGGCGCATCGCCAGCACCGGCTGGGCCGGTTCGGTATCCGCGCCCGCCAGCGCGCCGCCGCGCACCACGGCCTGGGGCAGGCGCAGGTCGGCGCCGCGGCCGACGAAGCGCGCGCGGCAGGTCTCGACGCTCGGCGCGCCGGGCTGGCCGCGCAGGGTCATCTGGTGCAGCAGCACTGGCGCCTCCGGCCCGGTATTGCAGAGCAGCGCGCCATCCTCGAAGGCGGCGTTGACGCCGCCGCGCCGGCCCGGTTCCACCGGCGGCGCATCCAGCTCGACGTAGCTGGTCAGCTCCAGGGTGCGCGGCGCCGCGCTGCGGTTGGCGATGCGGATGCGGCGCAGTTCGACGTCGTCGTCCGGGGCCACCACCACGTCGGTCAGCATGTCGATGCCGTGCTCGTGGCGGCGGAAACTGGCGCGGCCTTCCGCCAGCACCACCTCGTGGCGCTCGGGCTGGGCCAGGGTCGGCGTCAAGGTATTCGACCACAGCGCGCCGCTGTCGGCGTCGCGCACGTAGCAGACCATCGGGCTGCCTCCCGCACGGGTGAGCAGGCGCTGGTCCCAGCGCGCGCTCCCGCCGCCGTCGCTGGCCACCACGGCGTGCAGGCGGCCGTTGGACAGCAGCTGGACTTCGGGCAGGGCGCCGGGTTCCTGGGCATTTGCCGGCGCGATCACGCGGGCGTAGGCGCGCGCCGCCGGCGCGTCCTCCTGCTCCACGCCCGCGCCGTAATGCGCCGGCAACGCGGCGCCGGAAGCCGGCAGGGCTTCCTGCAGCAGGCCGAGCGCGGCGGCGAGCTCGGTATCGGCCAGGAAGCGGCGCTGCATGGGGGCCTCGTGCAGCACCTGGGCCAGGGCCAGCAGGCCCTGGGCCTGGTGGCGCGCCACCCAGGCCCGCACCACCACCCGGCGTTCGCCCTGCGGCAGGCGCGCCGGCGCGTAGTCGATCGCCTCGTAGTAACCGTGTTCGCCCAGCGCGCCCTGCTCCGCCATGCGCCCGAGATTGGCCAGCGCCAGCGCGGGGGCCAGCGGCAGGGCCAGCATGGCGGCATGGGGCGCGGCCACCAGGTCGTCGGGCGAGCGCCGCTGCAGCGCGCAGGCCGGCAGGCCGAAGCGCCCGAAGCGGTAGCGCGCCGCGGCGTCGACCGCGTTGCAGCCGGATTCGGCATAGCCCCAGGCCAGGTCGCGCGCACGCGCATGCAGGGCCTGGGCGCGCACGGCGGCGCGGCCGGCGCCGTCGAGCAGGGTGTCGCGCCAGGACGGCATCAATACCTGGGGGCCGAGGTAGTCCGACAAGGCCCCGCAGCGCGACAGCAGGAGCGCGCCGGCGTCCTCGATGCGCACCGGGCGTCCGAGCGACCACCAGTGTTCCTGGCCCAGCTGGCCGCCGGCCACCGCGAGGTAGCTGGCCACGCGCGCCTCGGACGCCAGCAGGTCGCAGCCGTCGCCGTCGATGCGGTCCTCGCGCACGTGGAAGCCGGCCGCCAGCAGGCCGGTGGCGCCGTCGAGCAGGGCGCGGAAGTCCATGCGCGCCAGTTCGCGCGCCTGCGCGGCCAGCTCGCTCGCCTGCGCAAGGCGCGCGCGGGCGCAGTCGCGGCCCTGCTCCACCAGCCGCGCCAGGCCCTCGCCGGCGCCGGCGGGCGGCGCCAGCGCCGCCAGCTCGCGCAGGGTCGGGATGCGGGTCAGGTCGGCCCCGATCACGTACTCTTGGGCCGCGCGCATCCAGGGCGCGAGGGCGAACAGCTCGTCGAGCTGGGCTTCGCACTGCGCGGCCAGGCGCCGCGCCCAGGCGCTCAGCTGCGGATCGGCGTCCTGCGGCAGGCCGGCCGCCAGCGCGCCCGCCTCCTGGGCGACGGCGCGCAGGCAGTCTGCCAGTCCCGGCAAGGTGTCGACTGCGCGGCAGCGCGCCGGCTCCAGGCAGCGCGACACCGGGGCCACCAGCTCGCGCAACTGCGGCGGCGCGCTGTCCTCGAGCACGCGCAGGGTGGCGCGGATGCCGTCCAGCTGGCGGCTCCCTGCCACCGCCTGCTCGGGCAGCTCGTCCAGGCCGGCGGCCAGCAGGCGCAGCGCCAGCGCCAGGCTGCCGCTGTCGGCGGTCGAGACGAAGGCCGGCTCGAGCGGCGCCAGGGTATCGCCGTCGTACCACTGGAACAGGTGGCCGCGCCAGCTTTCCAGCAGCTCCACCGACGACAGCGTGGCGCGGGCGCGCGCCAGCAGCGCGCCGCCCGCCAGGAAGCCGAAGTCGTGCGCGGCCAGCGCGGCCAGCAGCGACAAGCCGATGCCGGCCGGCGAGACGCGCGCGTCGACCGCCGGCTGCGGATGCTCGAGCACCGCTTCCGGCGGCAGCGCCTTGGCGCCCGGATGCTCCTCGAAATAGCTCCAGCTGCGGCGCGCCATCGCGGCCAGCCAGGCGCTTTCGGCGCCGGACCAGCGCGGCGCGCGCTGGCGCGCCGGCTGGCTGGTCCACCAGGCCAGCACCGGTGACAGGAACCACACCAGCAGCAGCGGCGCGGCCGAGAACAGGGCATAGGGATTGGCAAAGGTGAGCAGCAGCGCCGTGGCCACCGCCAGCGCCGGCGCGAACCACATGCCGCGCCAGCAGTCGACGATGGCGGCGCTGGAGCGCGCCAGGTACGGCGGGCGCCACTCCAGCAGGCGGCGGCGCGAGACCCGGCGCCGCCACAGCGCGCGGCAGACGGCGTCGAGCTGGCTCCAGGCCGCATGCGGCAGGAAGGCGGTGGCCAGCGCCGCGCGCACCAGCGGCACGCGCGCGCCGCGCGCCCAGCTTTCCAGGTGCTGGCGCCAGGGCGCGTCGAAGGGACGGTCGGCCAGCGCGACCAGGCTGCCGGCCAGCGCCGGCAGGAAGTAGACCGAGAGCGTCGCCAGGCTCCAGAACACCGGCCCGGCCAGCGTGCTCCAGCACAGGATGAGCAGGGCCAGCATGGCCGGCTCGGCCAGGCTGGCGCGGCGCCGGTCGAACAGGCGCCAGCGCGCCGCCGCGCCGACCAGGCGGCGCGCGAGTTGCCAGTGGGCGCGCACCGCGCGGTGGCGGCGCAGCACGTGTTCGCCGGGCGTGCCGGGGTGGCCGGCTTCCACGCGCACGTCGTGCACGAAGCCGGCGCGCAGGCGGTCTTCCTCGGGCAGGCCGGGCAGGAAGCGGCCCTCGTCCTGGCCATCGGCCGCCATCGCGCGCCGCCAGGCGTCGACCTCGTAGATGGCGGCCCAGCCGACGCCGCCGTCGCCGGCCGCGCCGCAACCGGCGCCCTGCTCGGCCCACGAGCCGGCGCCGTCCGACCACAGGCGTTCGTAGCGGGTAGCGCCGGCGCCCGGCAGCGCCGCGCATACCTGCGGGCGCAACATGCCGTGACCCTCGACGACCCGGCCATCCGGCGCGACCAGGGGTTGGTTGAGCGGGTGGGCCATGGCGGCGACCAGGCGGCGCGCGGCGTCCAGCCCCAGCATGGCGCCGGCTTCGATGGCGATCACGTAGCGCAGCTCGGCCAGCGCGCGCAGGCCGCCCGCCGCCAGGAGGAAGCTTGCGCCAGGGTGCTCGCCAGGCTGCTCGCGCGCGCCGCCGCACAGGAAGGCGTTCAAGTCCTCGATCTGGCCGCGGCGGCGCTCGCGGCCGATCCAGGCCTGCTCTCCGGCGCTCCAGGTGCGCCGGCGCACCAGCAGCAGGAAGGGCTCGATCATGACCGTGTGCGCGTCCGGCTCGCCGTGCTCGTCGACGGTCTCCTCGACCTGCTCCAGGCGGTGCTTGGCATTCAGGGCCTCGATCGCCGCCTGCGCCTCGGCCAGGAGGGCGGCGTCGCCGGGCAGCTCCTCGGCGCCGGCGTCCGGCAGGTCGGCCAGCAGGCAGAAACGCAGGCGCGGGTCGCGGTTGGCCAGGTGGCGCATTTCGAGCTCGCGGCACAGCGCGGCCAGAGACGCGCCCCCGCCCAGCTGGCAGGACACGGCGACCACGGTCTGGGCCTCCCTGGGCAACCCCGCGCCGAAGTCCATGCGCGGGGTCGGCGCGGGCGGCGCCAGCCAGCCCGACATCATGCGCACCAGCGCGCGCGCCAGCTGGCTCGCGCCCGGCAAGGCCAGCAGTGCGACCAGCAGCGGCAGCAGCGGCCCGGCCCCGTCCTGGCGCGCGTGCAGCGCCAGCGCCAGCGCGAACAGCAGGCCGAGCGCGGCGCTGGCCCCGATGCGGGTCGTCAGAGCCTGGCGGCGCAGGTGGCGCAAGCGGCGCAGCCAGCCCGGGCCACCCGTGGCGCCGCGCAGGCGCTCCTCGAGCTGGGCCCGGCCCGGCCCCGCCAGGTAGTAGCCGACGTGGCGCAGGCGCCGGTCCAGGCCGCCCTCGCCGGTGTCGCGGTGCACGCCGGCCAGCGCCAGCGCCGCCTCGGCCACCTCCGCCTCACCCTGCCCGGTCGCCAGCGCCAGCCGCTCCACCGCCTGCCGGTACAGGTCGCGGGTGGGGCCATCCATGCGGCCATAGCTGCCGTCCGGGTCCGTGCGCAGCACCTGCTCGACCGCGCCGATGCCTTCGCCGAAGGCGCGCCAGTCGATGCCACACGCCAGGCGCAGGCTGGCCAGGCTGTTGGCGGCCGACACCGCGTCGTCCGCCTCTTCGCTGCGTTCGAGCTGCATCTGCTGGGCGATCGAGGAGCCGGCGTCCGCCAGGCGGGCGCCGATCCAGTCCAGCGAGCGGGCCAGCGCCGTCCCCTGTCCGTGCAGGCGGCGCGCCAGCTCGGCCACGAAACTGCTGCCGAGCGGCTGGCGGCTGCGCGCCATGTCGGCCACCAGCAGGACCAGGTCGCCCGGGCGCTGTTCGGCGGTGTCGACCATGCGTACGGCCCAGCCGGCCGCCGCTTCGCGCTCCTGGCAGGCGCGCGCCGCGCGCGCGGCCAGGCGCCGCAGGTTGTCGATCAGGGCCACCCGCAGCAGGGCCGGCAGCGCATCCAGTTCGGCCAGCGCCAGCGGCAGGCCTTCCTGGTAGGCCGCGAGGAAGCGCGCCAGCTGGTCCGGCTCCACCCGGCCGTCGCCGTGGGCCACGGCCTCCAGCACCAGGCTCCAGGCGCGGGCCTCGCCCCCGGGCGCGAGACGCGGCAGCGCGCGCACCGCGTGCAGCAGCTCGCCACGCGCCAGGCGCACCTGGGCGTCGACCAGGTGGTAGTGTTCGAGCAGGTGGGCGGCGCAGGGAGGCAGCGCGAAGCCGGCGCGCGCCGCACGGTCGAGGACGTCGCAGGCGGCGGCGATGGCGGCCGCATTGGCGTCCAGCAGGGACAGGAGATCGGCGGCCGGCGCACGGCCGGCCAGGCGATGGCGCGCGGCGAGCTGGCGGCCGTGGACCGCGAGCTGGGCGCTGCTGAGCGGCGCGGCGCGCAAGGGCGCAGCATCGGTGGCCAGCGTGTCGGCCTGCGCAGCGCCATGCGGCGCGGGCGGCCGGTCGGCCATCGGATCGGTTTCAGGTTTCAACAGGGACCTCGACACAGAGGCGTGCGCCGCCGACCGCCGGCGCGCAGGGGCGCCCGGGGCGGATCAGGGCAGGAGACGCTGGGCGCGCACGGCCACCGCCATGCTAGAAGAAGCTCGGCGGCGTCACCGTGCGGTGGCGTACACAGCAGGCGGATGCCTGCCGGGCTGCGGATGGTGTGGGGTCAGTGGGCCAGCGCGAGCCCGCCGGCCAGGCACCAGGTGTGGGCGTGCCCGAGGCGGCGCAGGGTGCGCGCCGCGCGCAGGCTGCGCGCGCCGCTGCGGCACACGAACAGCAGCGGGCGGCCGTCCTGGGCGATGAAATGGGGAGCGTGTTCCGCCAGGCGCGCCAGCGGCACGTTGTGCGCGGCGCGGCCGTGCAGGCGCGCCTCGCCCGCGCCGTGCTCGCGCAGGTCGCGCACGTCGACCACGATGGCGTCCGGATGCTGCTCCAGCAGGCGCAGGGCGGCGCCGGCGTCGAGTTCCATGCCGGTTTCGTCCTGCGGCGCAGCGGCCGCCGCCACGGCGCGCTCGGTCTCGCTGCCGCACAACAGGGCGTCGGCTAGCGGCGCGGCAGCCAGGCCGAGCGCGCCGCCGAACACATAGCGCGCGTCGCCGGCCGCCGGGACGTACAGATAATTGCTGGCGCCGCCCAGCTCCACCCGCGCCAGCACGCCGGCGCCCAGGTTCAGCTCGGGGCAGTCGGCGGGCCAGCCCGGCGCGCCGCCCGCCAGGGCGCACAGCGCGGCCGCGCCAGCGGAGTCGGTCCCGGTATGCAGCGCGGCGCGCAGCCGGTAGCCGCCCGCCTCCAGCATGGCGGCGATGCGCGGCGCCAGCGCGGCCGGCGGATCGATCGCGACGCAGGCGCGCGCGCCGGCGTCGAACAGCAGCCAGCCGGTCTGGCCCTCGGCGTCGAGCTGCAGCATGCCCTGCTCATGGTCCTTCAGCAGCGGCGACGGGGAAAGCTGGGGCAGGCGCAGCGCGCGTCCGCAGCGCATGATGCGCTCGCAGGCGGCGTCGATGGTGGCGTCCTCCACCAGCGGGCCGAAGGACATCCGCAGCGCCGAGGCGCTGCGCGCCGGGTCCAGGCCCATCGCGTCCAGCACGTAGCTGGACACGGCCTTGGCCGCCGAACAGGCCGAACCCGCGCTGACGCGCACGCCGGCGGCGTCGAAGATCTCCAGCAGGTCGGCGCTGGAGGCGCCCGGCACCGAGAAATTGAGCGTGGTCGGCAGCGCCTGCTCCAGCGGCGCGTTGAAGACGATGCCGGGGAAGGCCTGGCGCAGGGCCGCCACCAGGCGCGCGCGGCAGGCCGCCAATTGCGCGTGGCCGCGGAAGGTGTCGCCGCGCTCGAGCGCTTCCAGCACCGCGCCGAAGGCGGCGATGCCGGCCATGTTCTCGGTGCCGGAGCGCTGGCCCTCTTCCTGGCCGCCGCCGCACATCAGGGGCGTGAAGGGCGCGCCTTCGCGCACGTAGAGCAGGCCGACGCCCTTGGGGGCGTACAGCTTGTGACCCGAGAACGGCGCGTAGTCGATGCGGGTCGCGCCAAGCGCCAGCGGCAGCTTGCCCAGCGCCTGCACGCAGTCGACCATCCACAGCGCCGGGCTGTGTTCCAGCGCGGCGGCGATGCCCTCCAGGTCCGACACCACCCCGGTCTCGTTGTTGGCCGCCATGGTGCAGACCAGGGCGGCGCGCGGCGCGAGCTCGCGCAGCACTTCGAGCCGATGGCGGCCGTCCGCGTCGACCGGCAGCGCGCGCAGTTCCAGTCCGGCGCCCAGCACCCTGTTCCAGTGCGCCAGGCTCTCCGGCACCGCCTTGTGCTCGGTGGCGCCGTACAGCAGCAGATCGCCGCAGGCCTCGCCACGCTCGCGGCACTCGCGCACCGCGCACAGGGCCGACAGCACCGCGGTCTGGATGCCTTCGGTGGCGCCGCTGTTGAACATCACCCTGCCCCGCGGCGCGCCGATCACCCGCCGGGCCGCGGCGCGCGCCGCCTCGCGCACGGCCCGCGCGCGCAGGCCGGCGGCATGGCTGCTGCTCGGGTTGCCGTAGCAGTCGCGCATGGCGGCCATGGCGGCGTCCAGCGCGGCCGGCAGCACGGGCGATGTTGCGTTCGAGTCAAGGTAAATTTCCATCTTCTAAAAGAAATGCCAAAAATGTAAAAATTTGTCGCAATGCGAGTTATTGTCCAGTAATATGGTAAGGAGTTGCGATAGTAAGAACGTTCCAAATTTCCTGATTTTTGGTCGAACTGAAGCATATGCATTCTTAAAATACTCATATCTGCACATGAATTCTCTCGACAAGTTTGATTGCGCGATTCTTGCGGCCCTGCAAGCGGACGCGACCCTCTCCATCTCCGGCCTGAGCGAAAAGGTCGGCCTGTCCAGCACCCCCTGCTGGAAGCGCGTCAAGCGCCTGGAAGAAGAGGGTTATATCGAAAGCCGCGTCAGCATCGTCAACCGCAACAAGGTCGGGCTGCCGGTGACCGTCTTCGTCAGCGTGCGCACGCCCGAGCACGACGAAAAATGGCTGGCGCGCTTCGCCTCCGCGGTCGAGGCCCTGCCCGAAGTGCTGGAATTTCACCGCATGAGCGGCGACGTCGACTACCTGCTCAAGGTGGTCACCACCGACATCGCCGGCTACGACCGCTTCTACAAGAAGCTGATCAAGACCGCGCGCCTAACCGGGGTCTCGTCCGCCTTCTCGATGGAACAAATCAAATTCACCACGGCCCTGCCGCTGGAGCTGATCTCGCACGGCCTGCCCGCGTAAGTACGCTGCGCATGGCGCTGCGCAGGCATTCCGCCGCGCGCCGGTTTCATGCGATGATGGCGGCCGTTCGCATACAACGGAGACCAAGGGAATGCCATCCACATTGAACATGGCGCCGCTGGCGCTGGCGGCGCTGCTCGCCGTCCATGCCAACGCCGCCGAACAGGTCGTCAAGATCGGCGTCAGCGGCCCGCTCTCGGGCGCCAACGCCTTCGCCGGCAAGGACAACGAGAACGGCGTGCGCCTGGCGATCGAGGAACTCAATGCGCAGAAGCTGCAAGTGGGCGGCAACACCCTGCGCTTCGAGCTGCAGTCCGAGGACGACGGGGGCGACCCCAAGCAGGGCGTCACCGTGGCCCAGAAGTTCGCCGACGCCGGCGTCAAGTTCGTGCTCGGGCCCTACAACTCGGGCGTCGCCATCCCCGCCTCGCGCGTCTACAACGACAACGGTATCCTGATGTCGACCGTCGGCACCAATCCCAAGATCACGGCGGCCGGCTATCCGACGGTGTTTCGCATCGTCGCCAGCGACACCCAGGTGGGCGCCTCGGTCGCCGCCTACGCGGTCAAGGAACTGAAGGTCAGGAACGTGGGCGTGATCGACGACCGCACCGCCTTCGGCCAGGGCATCGCGATGGAATTCAAGCGCCAGGCGCAGGCCGCCGGCATGAAGGTCGCGGGCCACGAGTTCACCACCGACAAGGCCAGCGACTTCGCCGCCATCCTCACCGCGCTCAAGGCCAAGCGCGTGGACGCCGTGTTCTACGGCGGCTACGCCCCGCAGGCCGCGCCCATGGCGCGCCAGATGAAGCAGCTCGGCCTGAACGTGCCGCTGCTGGGCGGCGACACCCTGTGCAGCCCCGAGATGGCCAAGCTGGGCGGCGCCGCGGTCGGCGAGAACGTGCGCTGCGCCCAGGCCGGCGCGATCGTGGCCAAGCAGCCGGGCGGGCCCGCCTTCCTGGCCGCCTACAAGGCGCGCTTCAAGCGCGAGCCGGACGTCTACGCGCCTTCGTTCTACGACCAGACCAAGTTCATCGCCCAGGCCATGAAGACCGCCAATTCGCTCGACGCCGCCAAGGTCGGCCAGGCCATGCACAGCATCAGCTACCAGGGGGTGGTGGGCACCTACGGCTACGACCCCAAGGGCAACCTGAAGAAAACCACGGTGACGGTCTACACCTTCAAGAACGGCGCCCTGAGCCCGCTGGCCAGCTACTGAGCATCATCCCGAGAGAGGACACCACCCCATGAGCAAACGCTACACCCTCGGCGCGCTGGCCGCCGCCACCGCCCTGGCCTGCGCGCCGCTGGCGGGCGCGCATGCCGCCACCCCTGCCGCCGCCCCTGCTGCCGCCTCGTCGGCCAAGTCCGAACGCGCCGACACCCAGGCGGGCAAGGCGATCAACAAGCTGGCCGACGAATACTACGACGCCGTGGCGCGCTTCGAGCCGGTGTACGCCAGCGAAGGCGGCGACAACCGCTTCATCGACCAGCTCGGCCTGTCGGTCTCGCCCAAGAACCGCGAGCGCCAGTTCGCGCTCTACCGCGGCTACCTCAAGCGCCTGCAGGCGATCCCGCGCGACAAGCTGGGCAGCCGCGACCAGACCAGCTACGACATCCTGAAGTTCGAGCTCGACACCGCGCTGCGCCTGGCCGCCTTCCCCGAGCACCTGCTGCCGATCGACCAGATGGTGAGCATGCCGGTGATCCTGGCCAACTACGCCGGCGGCCAGGGCGCCCAGCCGCTGTCCACGGTCAAGGACTACAAGGCCTACCTGAACCGCCTGTCCCAGCTGCCGGCCCACATCGACCAGTCGATCGCCAACATGCGCGAGGGGATCAAGGCCGGCATCGTGCATCCGCGCGAGCCGATGCAGTCCGCCCTGCCCCAGTTCCAGCAGCTGGTCGCCAAGTCGGCCGAGGACAGCATCTTCTACACCCCAGTCAAGAACCTGCCGGCCGCCTTCCCGGCCGCCGACAAGCGCAGCCTGACGGAGGGCTACCGCAAGACCATCGCCGACAAGCTGAACCCGGCGCTGGGCCGGCTGGCGGCCTTCATCGAGAAGGAATACCTGCCGGCGACCCGCAGCACGGCCGGCTGGGGCGCGCTGCCGAACGGCGCGGCCTGGTATCAGGCGCGGGTGGCGGCGATGACCACCACCGACCTCACGCCGGACCAGATCCACGAGATCGGCCTGAAGGAAGTGGCGCGCATCCAGGGCGAGTACGCCGCCATCGGCCCGAAGATGGGCTACAGCGGCCCGGCCGCCGGCCTGCCGCGCTGGGTGTCGGAGCAGCCGAAGTACAAGCCCTTCACCTCGGACCAGCAGGTGATCGAGGTGTTCCGCGAGCTGGACGCCAAGGTGCGCACCAAGCTGCCGGCCCTGTTCACCCTGATGCCCAAGTCGCCGCTCGACCTGCGCCTGGAGCCCGAGCTGTCGCGCGCCACCGCCTCGGACCACTACACCCCGCCGGCGGTGGACGGTTCGCGTCCGGGCGTGTTCTGGTCGGTGGTGACCGATCCCAAGCAGTACGGCAGCACCGGGATGGTGACGCTCTACCTGCACGAGGGCCAGCCGGGCCACCACTTCCACATCGCGCTGGTGCAGGAACTGGGGCTGCCGAACTTCCGCAAGTTCGGCGGCAACAATGCCTTCACCGAGGGCTGGGCGCTGTATGCCGAGACCCTGGGCAAGGAGATGGGGCTGTTCGACAAGCCGGAAGACTACTTCGGCCACCTGAACGACGAGATGCTGCGCGCCGCGCGCCTGGTGGTGGACACCGGCATGCACGCCAAGGGCTGGAGCCGCGAGCAGGGCATCAAGTACTTCCAGGAGACCCTGGGCTATTCGGAGCCGGAGGCGCGCGCCCAGATCGAGCGCTACATGGTGTGGCCGGGCCAGGCGCTGGGCTACAAGATCGGTTCGCTCAAGATCATGGAACTGCGCCAGCGCGCGCAGACGGCGCTGGGATCGAAGTTCAGCCTGCCGAAGTTCCACGAGATCGTGCTGGGAGAAGGGACCTTGCCGCTGGCGGTGTTGGAGGCGAAGGTCGACAAGTGGATTGCCGGGTCGAAGTGAATTGGGGCGGCCGGTGAGCCGCCAGACCCGCGGCCTTATTCCCTGCGTTACCCCCTGAACGTCATCCCCGCGAAGGCGGGGATCCAAGTTTTCCTGCTGACCACCTACGTGTCACGTGAGTGGCTGCACATCGGACTTGGATCCCCGCCTCCGCGGGGATGACGTTTGAGGGCTGCGGGTGTAAGCGGATGATCCCGCTCACTTCTCGATCATGAACACCGGATACCGCCGCCACTCCGGCTCGCGATAGCGTTCGCAATTCGCGAAGATGAAGTCCAGCACCGCCTCCTGGTTGGCCAGCAGCGCCGGATTGGCCGCCTTCCAGGCCGCGAACTTCTCCGCCAGCGCGGGCTCGGCGCGCAGCAGTTCTTCCGCGTGGTCCTCGAACACGTAGTCCGAATACGCTTCCTTCTTCTCCAGCACGCTGTTGAAGAAGCCCCAGCGGAAGAAGCTGTCGTGGGCCAGCGGCTCCAGGGTCTCCACCGCATAGCGGGCCTTGTCCTGGTCCAGCGGCACGATGTAGTCGCCGGCGCGCAGCAGCACCTGGCCGCGGCGCTTCTCCAGGACCACCTCCTCGTGGAACATGTGGCCCTCGTAGGCGTTCGGGCGCGAAGCCACCGACACGATGTGGTAATAGCCAACTTCCTCCATGCGGTCCGCCTCGACGCGCTCCATGCGCACGCCGTTCCATTGCAGGCGCTCGATCGCCTCGCGCCACTGCTGCGGCACCACGTAGGCGCGCGGGGCGCTCACGCTCACGTCCACCGGGAAGCGGTTGTACCAGGCGATCTCGCGCTCCCAGGGGCTGCTGCGGTCGTACCACAGGCGGGTGTACTCGCCCAGCACGCTCTTCTTGTACTTGGCTTCGTAACCCTTGAAGCGGAAGCTGTCCGGATTGGCCTCGTCCATCTTCCAGCGTACCGGCCATTCGGCGCGCTTGCGACCCTCTTCGCGGGCGGCGCGGCGCAGGCCCTGGATGCGCTCGGCGTGCCGCACCGTGAAGGCCAGCGCGCTTTCCACCAGCGCACGCATCGACGCGTAGCGGTCCTTGAAAGGCTTGAGCATGTGGGTCTCGGGCATGAAACCGATGGTGTGATGCAGGGCCGCGTAGCCGGTCGAGAAGCGCGCCGTCTCGAGGAAATCGGCGATGCCGTGGTCCGGGCTGTCCTTGACCGGATTGACGTAGGGGCAGGTCGGCCAGCCGCGCTGCTCCATGTCGGCGTACAGCGCCGGCAGCATCTCGCCGCGCAGGAATTCGCCCAGCGCCCCGCCCAGCTTGTCCGGCTGGGTGTGGATCAGGGTCATGGTGTAACTGTAGTCGGCGCCGTTGGAGGTGTGGGTGTCGACCATCACGTCCGGGTCCCAGGCCGTGAACAGCTGGTTGAACACCTGGGCCGTCAGGGTGTCGCACTTGACGAAGTCGCGGTTCAGGTCGAGGTGGCGGCTGTTGCCGCGAAAGCCGAACTGCTCCGGCCCGTCCTGGTTCACGCGCGAGGTGTCGGCGCGATTCAGGCTGCCGTCCACGTTGTACAGCGGGACGAACAGGAACACGGTCTTGCCCAGGGCCGCCAGGCGCTCCGGCTGCAGGCAGAAGTCGCGCACCAGGGCCATGCAGGCGTCCACGCCTTCCGGCTCGCCCGGGTGGATGCCATTGTTGTTGAAGAAGACCGGACGGCCGCTGCGCTTGATGGTCTCGCGGTCGAACACGCCGTCGCTGCTGACCACGCCCGCGTGGATTGGCACGCCGGCGTCCGACACGCCGACCTTCTCGAAACGCAGGACGTTCGGGAAGCGGCGCGCGAGGTCTTCGTACCAGGCGATGCACTCGGCCCAGGTGGTGGTCTGGTTCAGGTTGCCCTTCTCAAAGGGCGTCTTCAATTCGTTGGACATGGTTTGCGTTCTGATGGATGGAATAATTCAGGCGACCGCCACCGGCGCCTCCAGCGGCAGCGCGATCGCGACGTCGGTGCCTTCGCCCGGCGCCGAGCGCACCTCGAACACGCCCTGCACCGCGTACACGCGCTCGCGCATGCCGATGATGCCGATGCCTTCCGAGGCGCTGGCGAGGTCGAAGCCGTGGCCGTCGTCGACCACGCGGATGCGCAGCTGGCCCTTGGCTTCGTCCAGCAGCAGGCTGACGTGGGCCGAGCGCGCGCCCGAGTGCTTCATCACGTTCGACAGGGCTTCCTGGACGATGCGGTAGGCCGAGATCGCGAGCTCGTTGGGCAGGCGCGCGAAGTCGCCCTCGCTGTGCAGGTCGAAGCGGCAGCCCGAGGTGGAATCGTAGTGGCGCACCATCTCCTCGACCGCGCCGTGCAGGCCCAGCATGTCGAGCACCTCGGGGCGCAGGCGGCGCACCAGGCGGCGGCCGTTGGCGTACAGGTCGAGGGCGAGCTTGGTGATGGCCTCGGACTTGCGGCGGATCTCGTCGACCTCAGGCCCCGGCGCGGCCTTGCTGGCCAGCGCGCCGATGGCCTGGGCCTCGAGGCGGGCCGCGATCAGGGAGGCGTTCAGCTCGTCGTGGATCTCGACCGCGATGCTCTTGCGCTCGTCCTCGATGATGGAATTGACCTTCTGGATCAGCTTGCGCTTGTCGGCGTCGGCGCGCACCGCCTCGTTGCGCGAAGCCAGCAGGTCGCGGGTGCGCTCGGCCACCTTGTTCTCGAGGTCGCGCTTGGATTCGTCCAGCGCCAGCGACATGTCGCCGATCGAGGATTGCAGCTCGCCCACCTCGCCGCCGGTGGTGACAGGGAGGTTGACGCGGTAGTTGCCGCCGCGGATGGAGCGCAGCGCGCCGATCGCCTCGCGCAGCGGCACCGTGAGCGAGCGCGCCAGCACCCAGGCCAGCACGCCGGAAGCGGCCAGCGCCAGCGCGGCGATGGTGAGCTCGACCCGGAAGCGACCGGCCTGCTTGTCCATCATGTTGGCCGGCGACATGGTCACCCGTACCCAGCCCACCACCTCGGTGGTCAGGGTCGGCGGGCGTGACACGCTGGAGGCCGAGACGTGGGGCGTGCCGTTGTCCGAGAACAGGTTGATCCACACCACCTGCTTGCGGATTGGCGCCTCGTAGTAATGCGGCTGGGCGTCGCGCGCGGATTCCGACACCACGCGCACCGCGGCGCGCCCGCTGGCGTCGATCACGTCGATACGGTAGATGCTGCTGTCGGACTGCACCAGGCCGTTGATGGTCAGGCGCAGGTCGGACAGGTTGCCCGAGATGACGTTGTATTCGCTGGTCTCGGCCAGCGCGCGCGACAGGATGCGGCCGCGCTCGGCCAGTTCCTCGGCCACTTGGGCGCGGTGCGCGTACCAGGAGTACCAGACGAAGGAAGTGAACAGGAACACCACGGGCAGCATGGTGATGAAGGCCATGCGCCGGCCGATGCCCCAGCCGCGCCAGAATCTGAGCTGTCTCGTCGCCATCGTGGCCCCGTCAGCGCGCCGGCGGCGCCGGGCGCGCGAACTGGCGCGCCGCGTCGGTCACCCGCAGGTCGAGCGAGCTGGCCACGCCCTCGTTGATCATGGTGCGGAAGTAGCGCGGGAACTGCGGCGGGGCCAGCTCGCCGGTGGCCACGAAGCTGGCCGCGATCTCCGCCACCTGGGTGTTGATGTCCTCGATCTCGGAATAGGTGGAGGCGAGCGCGCCCACCTTCACCATGTCGGCCGAGAAGCCGATCACGCCCTGCTTGCGGCGGTAGGTCGAGAGCAGGATGTTGCGCACGCTTTCGGTGTTGTAGACCGCGCTGTCGGGCATGGCCAGCAGCACCTCGGAGCGCGTCATGCGGTTGAGCGTGTGGTTGATGTCGTCGCCGGGCTCGAAAGGCTGGATCGCGACCTCGCCGTCGAGCACCGGGCGCAGGAAGGCGGTGTCGGGGCTGAGGATTGCGCCCACGCGCGCCTGGCGGCCGTACAGCAGCGCGGCCAGGCGCAGCTGGTCGGCCGGCGCCGGCTCGGCATACACGGCGGTGATCGACATCGCGCGGTTGCGCGGCAGGCGCGAGGTGATCGCATGCCAGACCTGGCTCGAGGTATAGGCCGAGATCACCACGCAGTCGCAGCGGCGCGCCAGGGCGTCGCGCAGCGCGGTGGGCCCGATGGTCACGTAGAGCATGCGGCGGCGCTGGGCCAGTTCGGTGCGGAAGGCGGCGAAGGTGGGGACCAGGCGCTTGTAGAGGTCCTCGGCGATGCGGCGCGTGACCTCGGTGTCGTCGCCGGTGACGATCTGGAAGCGGAAGCCGCTCGGCTCCGGTTCGCGCTCCTTGTATTGCGCGAGCGCCGGCGCGCAGGCGAGCAGCAGGGCCAGCGCGCCGAACGCCAGCCTTGCCTGCGCCAGAAGCCTTTCCATGATCCTCAGGGTTCGATCAGGCCGTGCTTGACGGCCAGCAGGGTGATGCTGGCCTGGCGGTGCACGCCCAGCTTTTCCTTGATCGACTGGCTGATGTTGCTGATCGTCTTGGTCGACAGGTCCAGGCGTTCCGCGATCTCGGCGTTGGTCATGCCCTCGGCCATCAGCTTGAAGATCTCCAGGCCGCGCTCGTCGAGCTGGGATTGCGGGGTCACTTCGCCGCGCACCGCCATGCTGGCCAGGCGCGCCGCGATCTGGGGCAGGAAATACAGCTTGCCATCGCGCGCATAGCGCACCGCCGTGGCCAGGTCGGCCGGGTCGCAATCCTTGGTCACGAAGGCGTGGGCGCCGATGCGGTAGGTTTCCTTGATGAGACTATCCTGGTCAAATTGACTCAGGAACACAATTTTTGCCTGCGGGTCACTCTTCAGAATATCTTGCGCCGCGTCCATGCCGGTCAGTTCGGTGCCGAAGCGCATGTCCAGCACGGCGACGTCGGGCCTGGTGGCGGCATACAGGGCTGTCGCTTCGTGCGGGGTCTTGGCCTGGCCCACCACCTGCATGCCGGCCGCTTCCAGCGACATGGCAAAACCGGTCATGACGATCGGATGATCGTCGGCAAGCATGACACGGATCGGGTTGCTGTTTTGTTCCGCCATTTTCTCTCCGGGCTATCGCAGCCGCTGACTTCTACCTACCAAAGCTTGGCACCCGGGCTTACCAGCACGCGGAAGAACCAATGTGACAAAAGGATTATTCCATACAACCGCATGGTACGCGAGATCCCTCATCCATTCCTTGACGGCAACGCAACAAAGCGGGCTCACACATCCAGTAACAATAATTCCAACTAAACGCTTTACAGAGTTCTATGAGCTAGCATATATTAATTCCAACAGAGCGCAGTTTGTACTTCCAACCGGTAACACAAGCTCAGCCTGCACCACGCCGAGCGCAATAAGAAAGGAGTTGGCCATGCACTTCTCTCATCTGAACGACGGCGCCGGCGGCAAGGCAGGCCGGTTTGCCGTGGTGGCGGGACTGCACGTGCTGGTGGCGATGGGCGTCATCCACACGATGAATTCCAAGTCGATCACCATGCCGGCACTGCTCGAAGACACCTTGGTCTGGGTCAAGCCGGACATCACGCCCCCGCCTCCGCCGCCCGATCCGCCGACACCGCGGCCCCAGACCGCGCCACGCGAGATCGTGGTGCCCGAACCCGAGGTGCGGGTCGCCGAGCCGCCGCCCGAGCCGACCGTCACCGCCACCACCGAGCCGCAGCCGGCCGAGCCGGCGCAGTCGGCGCCGGCGGAAGTCGCGCCCGCCGCCCAGGCGTCCAGCAACAACGGCCAGATGCGCAGCGCGGTGCTGGCCGACGCCAACGGCTGCGCCAAGCCCGAGTACCCGGCGCGCGCCGCCCGCAACGGCGAGACCGGCACCGTGACCCTGGCCCTGCTGGTCGGCGCCGATGGCCGCGTGCAGGATGCGCGGGTCCAGTCCTCCAGCGGCTCGCGCGACCTGGACCGCGCCGCGATCAACGCCCTGAGCCTGTGCCGCTTCCAACCGGCCATGAACAATGGCGTGGCCGAACCCGGATGGGGACAGATCGCCTACGTCTGGACACTCGAATAGCCCGTTTTCCCCTTTCCCCCGCCCCGCTTCCAGCCCGGCGGGTTTTTTTTCGCCTGCCGACGGACCCCAGATGCTCCGCGGCCCAGCATCCGACAACAATAACGAGGAGAGAGAAGCATGGAAGCCAGCGCGTCACCCCTACCCTTCCCACGGCCCGCGCCCGGCGCGGGTTTCCTGTCCAGCCTGGCCGCCTGCCTGGCCCTGGCCCTGCTGGCCTGGATCGCGCTGCTGCCCGGCGCGCCGCCCGCCCCCGCCCTGCCGGAGGCCCCGGCCTGGGAAGCGCGCGCCATGGGGCACGTGAGGGCGCTGACGCAGGCGCCGCGCCCGATCGCCACCGCCGCCAATGCCCGGGCGCGCGACTACATCGTCCAGCAACTGCGCGCCATGGGCCTGCAGCCCGAGGTGCAGCGCGCCACGGTGCGCAAGTCGGTGGTCTACTTTTTCGGCGGCGTGCACACCAGCATCGGGGTGGTCAACAACATCGTGGTGCGCATCCCCGGTTACCGCAAGGACCGCCTGCTGCGCCCGGCGGTGCTGCTGACTACCCATTACGACAGCGGCGTCGCCACGCTCGGCGCGGCGCGCGCCGCCGCCCCGGCCGCGGCCCTGCTGGAAACCGCGCGCGCCCTGCACCGCGAGGGACCGAGCGCGAACGACATCGTGCTGCTGTTCGCCGACGGCGAACACGTGGGCGGGCTCGGGGCCAAGGGCTTCGCCGAACAGCACCCGCTGGCGCGGCGGGTCGGCATGGCGCTCAAGTTCGACGCCGCCGGCAGCGGCGGACCGCTGCGCCTGGCGGGCGCGAGCGGCGCAGGCCGCGCGGCCCTGGGCGGCTGGGCCAGCGCCGCGCCCGAGGTCGGCGGCTCCTCGCTGGCGGCCGAGCTCTCGACCCTGCTGCCGGAGACGCCGCGCATCGGTTCCCTCGAGACCCTCGATGCGCCGGTGCTGCTGTTCGCCAACGGCGAGCGGCGTTTCGACGCCGAACGCGCCAAGGACACGCCCGAGCGGCTCGAGCGCGGCACCCTGCTGCACCACGGCGACCTGATGCTGCGCCTGGCGCGCGCGTACGGCGAGGCGCCATTGCCGGGCGGGCGCGAGGAGGCCCATTCCTGGTTCACCCTGCCCGTCCTGGGGCCGGTCCACCATTCCAACAGCCTGACCTGGGGAGTGGCGCGCATCGCCCTGCTGGTCCTGCTCGGCGCCTGCGTGCTGGCCCTGCGCGAGGAAGGCGCCGGGCCGGCGGTCAAGGGCCTGTTCGGCGTCGCCCTGATCCTGCTGGCGGTGCGCATGGGCGCCTGGACCCAGCGCCAGGAGCTGTCGACGGCCGGCCTGTCCGACGATTATGGAAGCGCGCTCACGGTCGCGGCGGTGGCGGCCTGCGCCTTCCTGGCCGCCCTGTACGGACTGCGGCGCGTGGCCGGCGTGCAGGCCGCGGTGGCCGGGACCATGGCCTGGGCGCTGGTGGCCCTGGTCCTGCTCACCGCGATGCTGCCGGGCGCCGGCTTCCTGTTCGCCTGGCCCTTGCTGGCCGCCGCCGCCGCGTTCGCGCTGCTGGAGTCGAACTGGGCGCCGGTGCAGGCGCCGCAGGCGCGCGCCCTGGTGGTGCTGGCCGGCCTGGCGCCGGCGGCGGTGCTGCTGCCGCCCGGCCTGCGCGAAGCCTGGCTGACCCTGGCGCCCCACGGCCTCTACGTTCCCGCCCTGTTCATCGCCATCGCCATGCTGTGCTTCAGCGGCCTGCTGCTGGCGCTGCGCGCCGGGCAGCTGGTGGCGGCCTGCATGGTGCTGGCGCTGGCGGCCAGCGCCGCGCTGCCCCGGCCCGCGCAGTCGAAGGTGGAGGAGGCGCCGGTGGCGCCCAACCGTCTCACCTATTTCAAGGACATGAACAGCTGGCGCGCCTACTGGCTGATGCCGCCGCAGCCGCTCGACGCCTGGACCCGGCGCGTGTTCCCGGACAAGGACAAGCCCTCGGTCTACGTCGACGTGTTCGGCTGGAACAGCCCGCGCCAATGGCATGCGATCGCGCCGCGCGAAGACGCGCTGCACTTCCCCGAGACCTACATCCTGAGCAGTTCGGTGGGCAAGCTGCGCTATGGGCGCTTCACGGTGCGCTCGAAGAACCGCGCGCCCCATATCGAGATGTGGATCTCGGGCACCAAGCCGCTGCGTTCGCGCCTGGACGGCAAGCCGCTCACCACCGGGGAAGCCCCGTGGTGGCTGTCGCTGTACGGCATGGAGGACCGCACCATGGAATTCGAGATCGAGGCCAAGCCGGAAGACATCTTCGCGGTGACGGTCGAGGAGCGCATCCCCGGCCTGCCCGAACACCTGCTGCCGCCGCGCCCCGCCGACGCCCCGCCCCTGCTGCCGCTGACGGGACGCACCGTGTCCACCGACATCCTGCGCTTCTACTGAGTCCGGCCGGGAGGCGCGGCAGTTGGCATACAATGTGCCGCGCACGCGAACCGTGCCTCCCGATTAACTCACGCTGCAGGATTCCATGCACAAGATCGTCTCCACCCTTGTCCTGTCCGCCCTTGCGGGCAGCCTGGCGCTGGCCTATCCGGCCCACGCCGCCACCGGCAAGACCCCAGCCGCGACCGTCAAGGAAGCGCCGCTGCGCGCCCACCTGGCCTTCCTCTCCTCCGATGCGGTCGAAGGCCGCGGCACCGGCCAGCGCGGCGGCGAGCTGACCGTCACCTACCTCGAGACCCAGGCCGCGGCTATCGGCCTGAAGCCCGCCAACGGCGCCAGCTTCCGCCAGCCGGTGAAGATCGCCGGCGTGCGCTCGCTGCCGGAGAAGAGCAATATCGGGCTGTTCGCCGGCGGCCAGCCGCTGCCGGCGCAGTTCGGCGCCGACTGGGTCTGGGGCCCGGGCGACGCCAGGGCCGAGCACGCGCTGGACGCGGAACTGGTCTTCGTCGGCTACGGCATCAGCGCGCCGGACGAGGGCTGGGACGACCTCAAGGGCCTGGACGCCAAGGGCAAGGTGCTGGTGATGATGGTGAACGACCCGGCGCCCACCGCCCAGGAGCCGAAGCGCTTCAACGGCGCCGGCCTGACCTACTACGGCCGCTGGACCTACAAGCTGGAAGAAGCGGCGCGCCAGGGCGCGGCCGGCGTCCTGCTGATCCACACCGACGCCTCGGCCTCCTACGGCTGGAGCGTGGTGCAGAACAGCTGGGCCGCCGCCGAGCGCTTCCAGCTCGCCGAGGGCAAGCTGGGCACCGGCCTGCAGGGCTGGATGACCGACGCCACCGCGAAGAAGCTGTTCGCCGCCGCCGGCCAGGACCTGGACCAGCTGCGCGCCGCCGCCGAGAGCAAGGACTTCAAGCCGGTGGCGCTGAACGCCCGCGTCAAGGGCGAGGCGCGCGCCGCCGTGCGCATGCTGGACGAATTCAACGTGGCCGGCGTGGTGCCGGGCACCGATCCCAAGCTCAAGGACGAAGTGGTGATCTACAGCGCGCACTGGGACCACATGGGCAAGCAGGGCGACCAGGGCGACACCATCTTCAACGGCGCCGTGGACAACGCCTCCGGCACCGCCGCCCTGCTGGCGATGGCCCAGGAAGCCGTGCGCAACCCTGCCAAGCGCAGCCAGATGTTCCTGTGGGTCGCCGCCGAAGAGCAGGGCCTGCTGGGCAGCGCGGCCTACGCCGCCAAGCCCCTGTGGCCGATCGAGAAGACCGCCGCCAACCTGAACCTGGACAGCCTGAACTTCGTGGGCCTGTCCAAGGACGTCAACGTGCAGGGCAGCGAGCGCACCGAACTGGGCGCGATCGCCGCCGCCACCGCCAAGAAGATGGGACTGCAGATCGCGGCCGCCAAGCCGGACCTGGCCGGCGGCTACTTCCGCAGCGACCACTTCAGCTTCGCCAAGGCCGGCGTGCCGGCCTTCTCGGTGGGCGCGGGCCACACCTGGGTCAAGGACGTGGAAGCCAACGACGCCAAGCAGAAGGCCTATCGCGCGCGCTACCACCAGGTGTCGGACGAGTATGATCCGAACTGGGACCTGTCGGGCATGGTGCAACAGGCGCAGTTCACGCTGAACCTGGGCCGCGCCGTCGCCGACGCGCCGGCGATGCCGGCCTGGAAGGCGGGCGATCCCTTCGGCAAGGCGCGCACCGCCGCCAAATAAGCGCGGTCAATTCAGCCCGGCCATGGCGGCCGGAGCTGCGCCGGGCGGTCAGGCCCGCGCCTTCGGCCGCCTTCTCCCCCTCCTTCATTTCGGCGGGTGCGAACTCCACCAGACGCTGGCGATCTTCCAGCTGCCGTCCTGCACCTTGCGCATCTGCCAGGTCTCGAGTCCGTAGTTGCTCACCTTGTTGTCGAACACAAACTCGTAGTCGAACATCACCCAGGCGATGTGTCCATCCTGCGTGATGCGCACGTTATAGAAACGCTCCTCGACCGGCTCCTTTTCGGTCCTGAGCATGCGCATGAATCCCTGGAAGCCGCCCGCGGCCTCGCCGTCGAAGTGAGGATCGATGGTCTCCCGCACGGTGCGGATCCGCTCCGGCGATGCCGGCGAGGCCCATGGAATGTTCCCATTGACCAGCAAGGAGGACAGGGCGCGCACGTCGCGCGCCTTGATGGCCGCCTTGAAGTTGTCGACCACGCGCTCGATGGCGCGCGTGTCTTCGGGAGTGCTGAGGTACTTGCCGATGTAGGCCGGCTGTCCGGCGCTGGCCTGGGCGGCGCAGGACAATAGGGTCAGGGCCACGAGGGTCGAACGGATCGGGTGTCGCATCTGGCTTCCTTGTCGGGTGGTGGTGACAGGACTGTAGACCACTCCGGCTAGCTGCGATACCCGTAGAAGTGATAGGGTGCGCAATATTTTTTGCGCGCCAATTCACCTTTTTATTGCTCGGATGGCGAAATATCCTGTTCCGGCAGCATCGATCCGGTCTCCCGGTAGCGCGTATGCCAGGAAAACGCCTTCTCCAGCACGTGGGGGGTCTGGCCGCCGCCCCGGTTCGCCTCTTCCACGTAGTCGCTCAGCATCTGCTTGTAGGGCTCGGCCACGCAGTGCTCGATGATCCGGCGGGCGCGTTCGCGCGGGGCCAGGCCGCGCAGGTCGGCCAGGCCGACTTCGGTGACCACGATGTCGACGTCGTGCTCGTTGTGGTCGACGTGGGCCACCATCGGCACGATGCTGGAGATCTTGCCGCCCTTGGCCACCGACTTGGTCGCGAACACGGACAGGTAGGCGTTGCGCGCGAAGTCGCCCGAGCCGCCGATCCCGTTCATCATGTGGGTGCCCAGCACGTGGGTCGAGTTCACGTTGCCGTAGATGTCGAATTCGAGGGCGGTGTTGATGGCGATGATGCCCAGGCGGCGGATCACTTCCGGGTGGTTGCTGACTTCCTGGGGGCGCAGCACCAGGCGGTCCTTGTACTTCGCGATCTCGGCGAACACCTGCCTGCCCTTCTCTTCCGACAGGGTGATCGAGGAGCCGGAGGCGAAATCGAGGCGGCCGGCGTCGAACAGGTCGAAGGTCGAATCCTGCAGCACCTCGGAATACATGGTGAGGTGCCGGAAGGGGCCGTCGACCAGGCCGGCCAGCACCGCGTTGGCGATGGTGCCGATGCCGGCCTGGATCGGCATCAGGCGCTCGCTCAGTCGGCCCTGCGCGATCTCGCTGCTGAAGAAGTCGATCAGGTGGCCGGCGATGGCGGCGGTCTCCCGGTCCGGCGGCAGGATGGTGGAGGCGCTGTCCTGCTTCTCGGTCAGGACGATGGCGACGATCTTCTCGGGCGGGATCTCGATGGCGCTGCTGCCGATGCGGTCCGACACGTTCATGAGCGGCATCGGCTCGCGGCGCGGGCGGTGCTTGGGAATGAAGATGTCGTGCAGGCCTTCGAGCTCGGGCGACTGGCTCAGGTTGATCTCGACGATGACCTTGTCGGCCAGGATCGCGAAGCTCGCGCTGTTGCCGACCGAGGTGGTGGGGATGATGGCGCCGGTCTCGGTGATCGCCACCGCCTCGATGACGGCAATGTCGACCGGGGCGATCTGGCGCGTGCGCAGCTGCTCCACGGTCTCGGACAGGTGCTGGTCGACGAACATCACCTCGCCGCGGTTGATCGCCGCGCGCAGCGCCGGATCGGCCTGGAAGGGCATGCGGCGCGCCAGCACGCCGGCCTCGGTGAGGGTCTTGTCGATGTCGCTGCCGAGCGAGGCGCCGGTGAGCAGGCTGATTTTCAGGGGCGCGGCCCTAGCGCGTTCGGCCAGCGCCAGCGGCACCGCCTTGGCGTCGCCGGCGCGGGTGAAGCCGCTCATGCCGACGGTCATGCCGTCCTGGATCCACTCGGCGGCCCGGGCGGCGCTGGTGACGCGCTCGCGCAGCAGCGGCAGGCGGATGCGGTCTTGCAGGATGTGCTGGTCGTGTTGCATGGTGTCCTCCACGGGATGGATGCCGGGTTCAGGTCAGGCAGTAGTTGTGGGCCGCCAGCGGCGGGGGCAGGTCGGGGTCGCCCAGCGCCTGGCGCAGTTCGCGCTCGATGGCGCGGCAGATGGCGTCCAGGGGCAGGTCGTTGGCTTCGTCGCCGAAGGGTTCTTCCAGTTCGTCGCCGAGCGCGTCCAGGCCGAAGAAGGTATAGGCCACGATGGCGCACACCAGGGGCGTCATGAAGCCGATCGAATCGACCAGGCCGAAAGGCAGCAGGAAGCAGTAGAGGTAGGCGGTGCGGTGCAGCAGCAGGGTATAGGAGAAGGGGATGGGCGTGTTCTTGATGCGCTCGCAGGACGCGGCCGCGCCTGTCATGGCCGACAGGGTGGCGTCGATATTGGCCGCGAGGCAGGCCTCGATGCGGCCCTCCTTCAGGCTGGCGCGCAGGTCCTGGCCCATGCGCTGCATCAGGTAGTCGGGACGGTTGGGCGCGTGGGCCAGGGCCTCGTATTCCTCGGGCGGCAGCAGGCGCGCCAGCCCGGGGTCGAGCGGACGCTCGCGCAGCATGTCGCGCAAGGCATGCGAGAAAGCGACGGCGCGCAGCACCATGCGCACCCGCAGGTCGCCCAGGCCATCGCTCACATTTACCGGCTGGGGGCCGTCGATCAGGCCCAGGCACTGGCGCGCCAGGTTGCGGCTGCGCAGCACCAGCTCGCCCCACAGCTTGCGCCCTTCCCAGAAGCGGTCATAGGCCGAGTTGTTGCGAAAGCCGAGGAAGATCGCGACCGGCAGGCCGATCAGGGTGAAGGGAATGGTGGTGAGCGTGATCTTGAGCCCGCCCATGGCGCCGTGCGACCAGGTGACCAGGATGGCGATCGCCACGTTGATCACCAGCGTGGGCAGGATGCGCGGCAGGACGGAGCCGCGCAGCAGCAGGAAAAGCTTGAGCCCTGAAGGGCGGTCCCGGATAATCACGATCGTTGCCGCGTTTGCAAATAGTTGGATGCGAATCGAAAAATTCGCTATTATGTTCGCAGTTAATCACTAATATGTTAGCTAGTCAAGGAAGGGTATCTCTTCCTTTTTGGCGAGCGATCTTCTGGAGTATCGATGCCGCGCCGGATCAACCACAACCTGCCCCAGCTGCTGCTCAAGGCGCGCGACGCGCTGATGGCGCATTTCCGCCCGGTGCTCAACCACTACGGGGTGACCGAGCAGCAGTGGCGCATCCTGCGCGCGCTGGACGAGCACGAGCAGCTCGAGCCGCGCGAGCTGTGCGAGCTGTGCCAGATCCTCAGCCCGAGCATGGCGGGCGTGCTGGCGCGAATGGAAGAAACCGGGCTGGTCGAGCGCGAGCGCATGGCGGCCGACCAGCGCCGCGTGATGGTGCGGCTGGCCGCGCGCGGCAACCGGCTGATCGACGAGATGGCGCCCCTGATCGAGCGCCAGTACCGGCTGATGGAAAAGGCCTGGGGAAAGCAGGTGGTGGAGGACCTGGGCGCCGCCCTGCAGGCTTTCGTGGCGGCCCAGGAGATGCCGGTGCAGCAGGTGGACCTGCCGGCGCCGGCCGATGAGACCGAGGCTTAGCGCTTGCCCTGCTTCCTGTTGCGGCGGTAGCTCATCCAGCCCAGGATTCCCAGGCAGCTGGCCATCATGCCCAGCGAACCGGGCTCAGGCACCTCGGCCGGGACCGGGCCGGCGGCCAGCACCTCGGCGTCGCTGAGCGCGTGGTTGTAGATGTGGATCCAGTCGACCGCGCCGGGCGGGTTTTCGGCGCGGCCGTTGTCACGCGTGTCGTCGCGGAAGAAATAAGCCAGGTTGTCGCCGAAGTTGGCGTGCCCGGCGCTGTCGTTCAGGGTCAGCACCAGCTTGCCGTCCTGGTAGATCCTGAACTTGCTGGCGGCGTCGCGCGTGACCGTCACGCGCGTGAAGGCTCCGGCGGTCAAGTCGCCGGCCGAGCTCATGGTCGGAAACAGACCGAGCTGGTCGCCGAAGGCGTAGAAGCCGTTGTCGGTGGTGTTGTCCTTGAAATCCAGGATGCGGTTGTAGCCGTAGAACTGGTCGAACTTGAAGGACATGTCGATCGAATAGACCGCCCCCAGCTTGGTCGTCAGGCCCAGGCCCTTGTTCGCGCCGAAACGGTAAGCGCCGTCGTCCCAGGCCCCGCCCAGGCCGAGCAGCGCGTCGCCGCCGAGCCGGTCGTTCAGGTTGCCGTTCAATTCGAACTGGTGGATCAAGGCCGCGCGGCTGTCCATGGCGACGAACAGCAGGGCTGTCGCCATCAGGTGATGAAATTTCATTTCAGAACTACCCTTATATTGAAATTTTCTTTCATCCCTGATGGCTCAGGGATGGCTTACTGAATCACTCCACAGGCGATGCGGCCTCCCCCGCCGCCCAGGGGCGACGGGTGGTCGGCGTGATTGTCGCCGCCGGCGTGGACCATCAGGGCCTTGCCCTTGACGTCCGCCAGCTTCAGGCGCGGGGCCAGCACCGGATTGCTGGAAGCGCCCTTGTCGTCGACGGTCAGGGCCGGCAGGTCGCCCAGGTGGCCGTCGCCCCAGGGAGTCCCGTGGCGCTTGGTGCCGGCCGGATCGAGGTGGCCGCCGGCGGCGCCCGCGGGCACCGGTTTGCCGTCCTTCTGGTTGACGCCGCAGCTGCCGTTCTCGTGCACGTGGAAGCCGTGCAGTCCGGGCGGCAGGCCGGTCAGGGCCGGCGTGAACACCAGGCCGTAGCGGGTCTCGCTGATGGTGACGGTGCCGACTTCGGCGCCGTCGCCCTTCTCGGTCGCCATCTTCAGCGTCACCTTCATGTCGGCCGCATTGGCTACCGTGCACGCCGCGCCCAGCACAAGCACACTCATCCATCGCATGTTCATTGCATCCTCCGTCGAGAGATTCATCGAGATAATAAAAAGCCAAGTAAGTGTAGACCATCCCCATGGGTGGGGGGTGTTCCGGAGAAACGTAGGGAAAGGGAATTTGGATGCGAAGAACGGCGCCTGGCGGAGCTGCTCCGACCGGCGCTGGAAGGCTCAGAGGCGCGAGACGGTGGGGCGCAAAATGGCCAGCAGTCCGGCTTCGGAGGTGCAGCCGAACTTCTCGTAGACGGCCTTGACGCAGTCGCGCAGCACCGCGTCGCTGACGTCCATGCGCGAGCGGGCGGCTTCGCGTCCGCCGCCCAGGCCCATCCAGAACGCCACCTCCATCTGCTGGGGCGACAGCTCGACGCTGCCGAGGGCGCGCCAGATCCGCAACGGCATCGGGACCACGTACTTGAGGAAGATGCCGACCGTGCGGCTGTGGATCGCGTCGTGGCTGCCGGCGCTCATCCACTGGGCGCGCGCTTCCAGCAGGCCGCCGGCCAGGTCGAGGGTGCCGGCCGGCAGGCGCCAGGGATAGCGCTCGCCGTGCACCACCGATTCCACCAGGCGCAGGCAGAAAGGCGGGAGCGTGCGCCGGTCGAAATCCTGCTGCTCCTGCGAGGCCAGCAGGTCGAGCAGCGCGCCGGCCGAATCGCTCAGGAACAGGATGTCGCCGCCGGTGGTGGCCAGCAGCATGGCCTCGTCCTCGACCACGCCGGCCTGGGCCGCCATGCCGGGGTCCTGGTTGCGCAGCGCGTACTCGAAGTAGTTGGCGACGCGGCCCAGGTCTTCCTCGTCGTCGCGGTCGAACGCGGGCCCCTCCTCGCGCAGCAAGGTCAGGGCGCCGAAGGGCGCGCCGGCGTTGCCGAGACGGACCTCGAGCCTGTGGACGGCGCGCTCGCGCGCCTGCTGGGGACTGGCCACGCCGTAGTTGGCGCAATCGCCGTAGAAATAGCCGTTGGGCGGAGGCAGCACGCCCAGCACGTTCGCTTCGGCCTGCGCCTGGGCTTCCGCCTTGGCATCCGCCTTGGCGTCCGCCTCTGCCAGGTCCTGCGCCGCGCGCGGGGCGTGCAGGAACAGCTGGGACGCGCTGTTGGGAATCAGCTCGCGCACCAGCTCCAGGGCGTCGGGAATGATCGTCATCAGGTGCAGCCCGCCGGAGCACAGGATCCGCAGGCGCGCCCATTGACGGCTGTTCTTCTTACGGGACACGGCAAACCTAGAACGATGTCAGGATTTCAATCTTGCTGAGTCAACGCAATATTGTCAACAGGCATTGTCAGTTCTGTCGCATCCCTGCGCATCGGGAGCTGGGCCAGGATCTCGGCCAGGGCGCGGATCTCGACCGGCTTGACCAGGTGGTGGTCGAAGCCGGCCTGCCTGGACAGGTCGCGGTCGCGCGCCTGGCCGTAGCCGGTGAGCGCGATGAAGCTGGCCTGCGGGTGATCGGGGCGCAGGCGGCGCGCCAGTTCGTAGCCGGTGATGTCGGGCAGGCCGATGTCGAGGATGAAGGCCTCGGTGCCGGCCAGCTCGGTCGAGGCCAGGGTGCGCACCGCGTCCTCGAACACCCGCACCGTGTGGCCCTGGGCGCGCAGCAGCACTGCCAGCGACTGGGCCGCGTCGGCGTTGTCGTCGACCAGGGTCAGCACGCGCGGCACGCCGACGCCGGGCGCGTGGCGGATGTGGCCCGGGCCGTCCAGGCCGGCGGCGTCGGCCAGGGGCAGCAGCACCGAGACCGAAGCGCCCGCCCCTAGGCCGGCGCTGTAGGCCTCGACCTGGCCTGCGTGCATCTGGACGATGCTTTTGACCAGCGCCAGGCCGATCCCGAGCCCGCCCTGGGAGCGGTCGGGCGTGCGTTCGCCCTGGGTGAACAGGTCGAACACGTGGGGAAGCAGTTGCGGCTCGATGCCGCTGCCGTTGTCGATCACGGTCAGGCGCGCGTCCTCGGGACGCGCCTCCAGGCGCAGGGTGATGCGTCCGCCGTGCGGGGTGTACTTGGCGGCGTTGTTGAGCAGGTTGACCAGCACCTGCACCAGGCGGGTGCGGTCGCCCGCCACCACCACCGGGGCGCCGGGAGTCTCGACCGCCAGGGCGTGCGACTTGGCCTCGATGTGGGGCCGCGCCTGCTCGACGGCGGCGCGCACCACGCCATTCAGGTCCAGGGTCTCGGTCTCGAGCTTGACCAGGCCGCGGGTGACGCGCGAGACGTCCAGCAGGTCGTCCACCAGTTCCGTCATGTGGCGCACCTGGCGCGCGATGATGCTGGTGGCCTTGCCGCGCAGGCCCTCGTCAACGCTTGGCATGCCGAGCAGCTGGGCCGCGTTGGTGATCGGCGCCAGCGGATTGCGCAGCTCATGGGCCAGCATGGCCAGGAACTCGTCCTTCATCTTGCTGTGGCGCTCGGCCTCGGCGCGCGCGGCGCGCTCGCTGGCCAGCAGGCCTTCGCGCTCGCGCGCCGAGCGCTGGGCCAGGTCGTAGAGGCGCGCATTGTCGATCGCCACCGCGGCCTGGGACACGAAGCCGGCGATGATGTGTTCGGTGCGCTCGTCGAACATGGCGGGCTGGGAGTGGCCGAAGTACAGGCCGCCCAGCACCTCGCCCGAGCGCGAGATCACCGAGGCGGCAAGGTAGCTGCGCACCGGCAGGTGGCCCTTGGGCATGCCGAAGTGCGGGCCGTGCTGGCCGTAGCGCGGGTCCTTGGTGATGTCGTCGCTGCGGATCGGCGCGGCGCCGCGGAAGGTGGGGCCGAACAGCGTGGTCGGGCGCGGCTGGCCCAGCTTCTCGAAGGCCTCGCGCGGCGCGCCGCTGAGCGTGTACAGCAGGTAGGCTTCGCCCTCCTCGTTGCGGCCGTTGTAGAAGAAGGCGCCGAATTCGGCGCCGGTCAGTTCGGTGGCGGCGTCGGTGACCTTCTGCAGCAGGGTGTCGATGTCGAGGGTCGAAGCGAGCGCGCCGCCGGCGCGGTTGAGCAGCTCGAGCACCCGGGTCTCCTCGCGCAGCGCTTCCTCGGCGCGGATGCGGCGCAGCGCTTCCCAGGTGCGGCGCGCCAGGTCTTCGGCCAGGCTGCGCTCGTCCTCGGTCCAGCGGTAGGCGTGGTCCTTGTACAGGAAGCCGGCGCCGACCAGCCGGTCGCCATCCTTGAGCGGGATGACGATCACCGATCGGATGCCCAGCGCCAGGCATTGCGGGGCCACGGCGGCGCAGGCCGGGTCGCGGGCGACGTCGCCCACGCACAGGGTCAGGCCGGCGCGCAGCTGGTCCAACTGCTCCTCGGACAGCACGCCGGGCGGCAGGCTGGCCTGGGCGCCGCCGGTCGCGACGCCATCCATCCACTCCTCCTTCACCTGGAAGCGGCGCGCGGTCTCGTCGATCTCGACGTAGGAGACCTTCGAGCCCAGGAAGTACTCGCTGGTCAGGCGGATGGTCGCCTTGAGCATGGGGTCGAATTCGGTTTCGCGGCGCAGGGTGTCGGCCAGCTTGAGCTGGAAGGCGTGGCGGCGTTCGCCCAGCACGGCCTTGGTGGTCTCGATGAAGGTGACCAGCACGCCTTCGGGCCTGCCGCTGTCGCCGTAGACCGGGCTGTACGAATAATTGAAATAGACCGTCTCGTCGTAGCCGAAACGATTGATGGTGAGCGCGAAGTTGTCGGAACCGACCGGCTCCCCTTGCAGCACCTTGGCCCACATCGGGCCGATGGTGGGCCAGATCTCGGACCAGACCACGCGCGCGTCGTTGCCGAGGGCGCCCACCGCCTTGTCCCCCAGGATGGGCAGGTAGGCGTCGTTGAAGAACTGCGTGAAGTGCTCGCCCCAGGCCAGGTAGGCCGGCAGGCGCATGTCGAGCAGGGTGCGCACCGTGCTCTTGAGGCTCTGCGGCCAGGCGCCGACCGGGCCGAGCGGCGTCGTTTCCCATGGAAAGGCGCGCATCTGCCTTTCCATCTCGGACCGGGGGGAGAAACCCGATGCAGCGTCGTAGGGCCAGGTCATCTTGCTACCGGAGTGCAGGCGTAGTTGTTCGACAAGTAACTACGGATCATAGCAGCCTTGTCGCCGCCGGGTCGTACGGCTGAGTGAAATACTGGTTTCCGGCCACACCCGGCCCTGGCTCAGGCGCCGTGTTCGCTCAGCAGCCTGCGGGTGTCGGCGATGGCGGCGTATTCGCCGTCGAGGTTGGCAAGCGACATGGCGTGGACCTCGTCGGCGCTGCGCGCAGCGCCGGCATAGTCGCGCATGGCGAAGGCGAAGGTGGCGTCGGCCACGACGGTGGTGCGGAAACCCAGGTTGCCGGCGCTGCGGGCGCTGGCTTCGACCGAGTTGTTGGTGCTGACGCCGACGATGACCAGGTCCTGGATGCCGCGCACGCGCAGCCAGCGTTCGAGGCCGGACTGGATGAAGGCGTCGGGGACGTTCTTCTCGACCACGTGCTCGCTGTCGCGCGGGAGGAAGGCGCTCTGGAAGGCCGCGCCGGGCTGGCCTGGGGCGAAGCCCGACCCCGGACTGCGCGAGATGTGGCGCACGTGGACGACGGGCGCGCCCTTGCTGCGCCAGGCGGCCAGCAGGGCTTCGATGTTGCGTTCGGCATCAGGGTTGTTGCGCTGGCCGGCGGCCGGGCTGGCCATGCAGTTCTGCATGTCGATGATGATCAGGGCGGGCAGGCTCATGGGGGCTCACAGGTGCTTGTAGTAGTAGGTGGTGGCGGCCATGGCGCCGTCCGGCATCAGGGCATAGTTCGGGATCACGCCGACCCGCTGCCAGCCCAGGCGCTCGTAGAGGCGTTCGGCCTCCGGGCTGGCGGTGTCGAGCACCAGCACGGTCTTGCCCTGCGCGCGCGCGGCCTGTTCCAGCGCCAGCATCAGCTGCCGGCCGATGCCGCCGCGGCGCGCCCGGCGGCGCACCAGCAGCTTGGCGACGTCGGCGCGGTGCGGCTGGTTGTCGGGCATGGCGGTACAGAGCTGGACGCTGCCGGCGATGCCGCCCTCCCCGTCTTCGGCCACCAGCAGGGTGCGTTCGCCGCGCGCGACGCCTTGCAGGACGCCCTGCCAGAAAGCGCGCGCCTTGCCGCGCTCGAGGGGCAGCATGAAGCTGACCGAGGCGCCGCCTTCGACGCAGTCGAGCAGCAGATCGGTCAGGCCCTCGAGGCAGCTGTCGTCGCCGGCCTCGATACGGCGTACTGCGAGGGTGCTCGTCATGCGGTCCTCCTTGGCGGTTTGGTGGGCTGGCTGACCAGTGCGACCAGGTAGCGCGCGGGCCTGGGGCCGGGGTTGTGGAAGGCGGTGGGCTGGTCGAGGCGCATGGCAAGGCAGTCGCCGGGGGCCAGGGTCCAGCGGGTGTCGCCCAGCGTGATCTCCATGCTGCCCTCGATCAGCCAGACCTGCTGGTGCACCTCCGCCTCGCGCGAGCCGGTTTCGTAGGCGACGCGCTGGCCGGGCGGGAAGCTGACCTCGACCAGCTGGATCGGCGAGCCGGCTGGGGGCGAGAGATTGCGGCGTACGTAGCCGGAGCCGGGGTCGGTCCAGCTTTGCTGCTCTGCCGCGCGTGAAAGCGGGTTCGGGCTTGCCGCCGGCTGCTCGAACAGCGAGGCGACCGTCACGCCGAGGGCGGCGCTCAGCTTGTCGAGCACGGTGGCGGTGGCGCTGCTCTCGCCGCGCTCGATCAGGGAGATGTTGGAGCGGCTGACGCCGCTGCGCTCGGCGAGGGCGGCGAGGGACAAGTCCTGCTCGTCGCGGAGCTGGCGGATGCGTTGGGCGATCAGTGCATTGATGGTCATTCATCCAGTATACTGGATTACATCGCCTTGTAAACTGGATGAATGGCGGAGATCGGCGCAGCTTCCTATTGTGGAATCACCATCCACTCACAAGGATAATCACCAGTCCACCACCTGCCATTCGGGCTCGCTCAGGTGGCGCACGAAGAACTGCAGCAGCGCGTCCACCTTGGCCGGCCGGGTGCGGGCCGAGGGCGTGACGAAGTACAGGCCGCCGCGCGGCAGTGTCCAGTCCTTCAGGATCGGCACCAGGCTGCCGTCGCGGATCTGGTCGGCCGCGATGAACTCGGGGAATTCGGCGATCGCCAGGCCGGCCAGCACGGTGGGCAGCAAGGCGTCCGCATTGGTCACTCGCAGCGGCCCTTCGGGCTTGACGTTCACCTCCTCGCCGGCGGCATTGGTGAAGCGCCAGACGTCGCTGCGCGCGCGGTAGGCATAGCCCAGGCAGGCATGCCCCGCGAGCTCGGAAGGATGCGCGGGCGTGCCGTGCTGCTCCAGGTAGCCGGGCGAAGCCACCACCACCGGCGACACCGCGCACAGGCGGCGCGCCACCAGCGAGGAATCGGGCAGCACCGCGATGCGCAGCGCGGCATCGAAGCCCTGCCCCACGATGTCGACCTTGGCGTCGCTCAGGTGCAGATCGACCGAGACTTCCGGATAGGCGCGAAAGAAGGCGGGCATCAGCGGCGCCACCCAGCGCAGGCCGAAGGACATCGGCGCCGCCAGCCGGATCAGGCCGCGCGGCCGCGCCGCCATCTCGCGGGCCGCGCCCTCGGCCTGCTCCGCTTGCAGCACCAGATTGCGCGCGTTCTCGGCCATGCTGTGGCCGAACTCGGTCAGGGCCAGTTGGCGCGATGTGCGGTTCAGCAGGCGCGCGCCCAGCCTTTCCTCCAGCCGCGCCACGGCGCGCGACACGGTCGCCACCGACACGTCGAGCGCGCGCGCGGCGCCGGCGAAGGAACGTTCCTCGGCCACCTTGGCGAACATCGCCAGTCCTTCGAAGTCGGGCAGTGTCGCCATCGCCTTGATACCCTCCAAATTTGCAATGATGGTTTGCGTTCCTTGCTATTTTAAAACCACCAAGCTCCTCGGTACGATGCATCACATCGGGCAAGCACACAGCCCGCTACGAACCGACAACCCAAGCCAAGGAGCTCATCATGAACCGCAAACTCGACAACAAAATCGCCCTGATCACCGGCGCCACCAGCGGCATCGGCCTGGCGGCCGCCAAACGCTTCGCCCTCGAAGGCGCGCAAGTCATCATCACCGGCCGCCGCCAGGCGGAACTCGACGCCGCGGTGGCCGCCATCGGCCACGACGCCGTCGGCCTGCGCGTCGACTCGGGCGACCTGAACGCGCTGGACGGCCTGTACGACGAGATCCGCGCCCGCTTCGGTCGTCTCGACGTCCTGTACGCCAATGCGGGCGGCGGTTCGATGCTCCCGATCGGCCAGATCACCGAAGAGCAGTTCGACGACACCTTCGGCCGCAACGTCAAGGGCACCCTGTTCACGGTGCAGAAAGCCCTGCCCCTGCTGTCCCAGGGCGCCTCGGTGATCCTGACCGGGTCGACCGCAGCCAGCAGCGGCACCCCGGCCTTCAGCGTCTACGCCGCCAGCAAGGCGGCAGTGCGCGCCTTCGCCCGCAACTGGATCCTGGACCTGAAGGACCGCGCCATCCGCGTCAACACCATCAGCCCGGGCGCCACCCGCACTCCCGGCCTGGTGGAATTGGCCGGCGACGACGCCGCCCAGCAGCAAGGCCTGCTCGACTACCTGGCGTCGCAGATCCCGCTCGGCCGCGTGGGCGAGCCGGAAGAAATCGCCAAGGCCGCCGTGTTCCTGGCCTCGGACGACTCCAGCTTCGTCAACGGCGCCGAACTCTTCGTCGACGGCGGCCAGGCCCAGATCTGAGACCACGCAAGCGCGCCGCCAGGGCTGCGAGTCCGCGGCGCGCCAGGGAGACCATCATGATCGAACACCGTCCTTACGCCGCGCTTGGCGGCAGCAAGCTGGCCTGGCTCGACGCCCGCCTGCACGTGGCCATCAACGGCATGGGCCGTCCCGAGCATGGCGCCATCGGCCCGCTGATCGCCTGGAACGACGACGAATTCGCGCCGCACTCGGGATTTCCGCTGCACGGCCACCGCGACGTCGAGATCCTCACCTACGTGCGGCGCGGCGCCATCACCCACGAGGACAGCCTGGGCAACCGCAGCAGCGTGCAGGCCGGTGACGTGCAGGTGATGAGCGCAGGCAGCGGCATCCGCCACGCGGAATTCAACCTCGGCGACGAGTCGACCGCGCTGTACCAGATCTGGCTGCGGCCACGCAGCAGCGGCGGGCAGCCCGCCTGGAGCACGCGCCGCTTCCCGCGCGCCGAACGCAGCGGCATGTTCAGCGTGCTGGCCAGCGGCTATCCGGAGGACCTGGGCGCCCTGCCGGTGAACGCCGACGCTCGCCTGCTCGGCGCCGTGCTGCGCCAGGGCAGCACCATTGAGCATCGCCTTGCCAAGGGCAAGCGCGCCTACCTGGTGCCGACCCATGGCCGCGTGATGGTGAACGGCGTTGCGCTCGAGGCGCGCGACGGCGCCGCCATCCATGAGGAACCCCTGCTGAGCATCAGCGCCCTCGACGATACCGACCTCGTGCTGGTCGAAGTGAACTAAGGAGAACACCATGCGCAGCATCCACTATCACCGCTACGGCAATCCGGAAGACGTCCTGCGGGTCGACCACGTGCCCGAGCCGCCGGCGCCGGGCGCGGACGAGGTCCTGATCCGCGTCCTGTTGCGCCCCGTGCATCCGGGCGACCTTCTGGGCGTATCCGGCCGCTATCGCGCTCCCGGCGACACCGCGCCGCTGCCGGAAGGCGGCGCGCGTCCCGGCTTCGAAGGCATGGGCCTGGTCGAGGCCGTGGGCGCGTCGGTGCAGGCCGAGGGACGCCTGCGTCCGGGCATGCGGGTCGCCTTCTTCCCGGGCCGTGGCGCATGGGGCGAGCGCACCGTGGTGGCGGCCGAATTCGTGACCGCCCTGCCGGATGCGGTGCCGGACGCCATCGGCGCGCAACTGCACGTCAACCCCCTGACTGCGCAGATGCTGCTGCGGGCGGCGCGCGAGGCCGGCGTCGGCCCGCAGGGCGCGATGGCGATCACGGCGGCCGGATCGGCGGTGGCCAAGCTGCTCGCCGCGCTGGCGCTTGACGCCGGCCTGCCCGTCATCGGCCTGGTGCGCAGCGGCGCGGGCGTGGAGGAACTGAAGGCGCTGCATCCGCGCCTGCCGGTCGTCGCCACCGATCGCGAGGACTGGCGCGAGGCCTTCGAGCGCGCGCTGGACGGCCGGCCGCTGCGCGCCGTCCTGGACGCCATCGGCGGCCCGCTGCCGAGCGAACTGTTCCTTTCCCTGGCGCCGGGCGGCAGCCTGGTGATGTACGGCGACATGACAGGCGAGCCGCTGCGCATTCCCGCCCTGATGCTGCCGATGCGCGACCTGCGCATTGGCGGCGTGTCGGTCGGACGCTGGGCCGGGCTGCCTGCTGCGCAGCGGCAGCAGGACCTGCAGGGCGCGCTGCGGCTCGCACGGGACCATGCGGCGCTGTTCGAGGTGGCGGCCGAGTATCCGCTCGATGAGGTGTCCGCCGCGGTCGCGCATGCCCAGCGACCGGCCAAGCGCGGCGCCGTGCTGCTCGCGTCGAAGGACGAAGTTGGAGCGCAAACATGAAGGTGGAGAGGCTGCGGCCGGCAACAGGCGCGGTAGCCGGTGGCTGGCCGGCCGTGGCCTCGGTGGCACTGGCCACCTTCGTGATGGTGACCAGCGAATTCCTGCCCATCGGCCTGCTGGGCGCCATCGCCCGCGACATGGGCGAGTCCGAAGGCCACGCCGGCCTGATGGTGACGGTTCCGGGCTTCACGGCCGCCTTGGCCGCGCCGGTGGCGGCCTTGTTCGCAGGCCGCGTCGACCGTCGCACCATGCTCCTGCTGCTGTCCACGCTCATCGCCGCCGCCAACCTGATTGCGGCCTGCGCCGGCAGCTTCGCCGTGCTGCTGGCCGGCCGCGTGCTGCTCGGCCTGAGCGTCGGCGGCTTCTGGGCCTTCGCGGCGGCGGTCGGCCGCCGGCTGGTTGCGGCGGAACAGGGAAACCGTGCGACCGCCATCGTGCTGGCGGGGATCTCGACCGGCACCGTGCTGGGCGTGCCCTTCGCCACGGCGATTGGCAACAGCGCCGGCTGGCGCAGCGCCTTCGGCGTCGTGGCCATGCTGGCGCTGGCGGCCGCCGTCGCCCAACTGCGCCTGCTGCCGCGCCTTCCCGGCAGCGCGGCCTTGTCCTTGCGCAGCCTGCCGGAGTTGATGGGCCAGCGCGCGCTCCTGGCCGGCCTCGCCGCCGCCGCGCTGGTCGCGGGCGGACACTTCATGGCCTATACCTATCTCGAGCCTTTCCTGGCGCGGGTTGCCGGGATGGAGGGAACGGGAGTCGGCATGACGCTGATGGCCTATGGACTGGCCGGTGTTGCCGGCACCTTCGTCGGCGAGCGCCTCGCTGGCCGGGACGTGCGGCGCGCCTTCGTGGCCGCGGCCGTGCTGATGGCGGCAGCGCTGGGTGCTGGCGCGGTGCTCGGCGCCCATGCCTGGGCAGCGGCCGTATTGGTCGTCGCCTGGGGGCTGGCCTTCGGCGCGATACCGGTCAGCATCCAGTTGTGGATGTTCCGCGCGGCGCCCTCTCAGGTCGAAGCCAGTTCGGCCATGACGGTCACCATCTTCCAGCTCGCCCTTGGCGCCGGAGCGGCGGGCGGCGGCTGGCTGGTCGACCAGGCCGGACTGCGGTCCGCTTACGTCGCGGGCGCGTTATTGAGCCTGGCTGCGGTGGCGCCTTTGCTGGCATTTGCTTCGCTGCGGCACCGGGACTGATACCACTACGCGCCCTTGCCTGCAAGCGCTTGTGCGCACTGGGTGCAAACCCGCCGCAGAAGATACTGCTCGGTGTCATCGTTGAGGTGCCGAAGGCCCGCCTTTGTTGAGGAATGCCGATGGCGGAATGTGGCGAATTATTCGCGCAATAAAGAGGATGCTGGAGGCCGTCCAAAATGCCATCTGCCGCTCACCGATCCGTACTAAGGCTCACCGCCATCGCTCTTTGCGTATCCCCACAAGTCGCGCTCGCGGAAGTGAGCGACAAAGAGCCCGCAAGCTCCCTCTTCTGGTGTATCGGCATAGCGGCAGCACTGTTATGCCTGGTGACAGCGCGGTTCAAGCCCTGGTTGGGCTTATTGGCCTTCCTGCCTGCCGCGCTGTGGTTCACCAGCCTGTTCCTGGAAATCCACTCGCCGGACGTGGGGCCTCATCTGCTGCGAGAACAAGGCGCCGTCTATTATTGGCAAGCCTACGCATCCCTCTTCATTGCCTTGTGCGGACTGCTGCTCGGCTATGTGTGGCACAAGCGCCGCGCAGCTTGAAACGCTGCGCGCTGTTGGCGCAAAAAAAAACGGCGCCCGAGGGCGCCGTTTCCGTTAGCAACGAGGCAGATTACTCGCCGTCGCCGTGATGCTGTTCGACCGAGGCCGCAGCATTCTGCTGGTCTTCCATCGCCTGCAGCTCGGCAGCCATGTTGGCCTTCTCCTGCTGCAGCAGCGCCTGGCGCTCTTCCGCTTCCCACACTTCCTTCTCCTTGCGGGCGCGGTGGAATGCCAGACCGGTACCGCCCGGGATCAGGCGGCCGACGATCACGTTTTCCTTCAGGCCGCGCAGACCGTCGCGCTTGCCCATGATCGCGGCTTCGGTCAGCACGCGGGTGGTTTCCTGGAACGATGCCGCCGAGATGAACGAATCGGTCGACAGCGATGCCTTGGTAATACCCAGCAGCACGTTTTCGTACTGCGCCGGCAGCTTGTTGGCAGCGGTCACGCGATCGTTTTCTTCCAGCAGTTCCGAACGCTCGACCTGCTCGCCGACGATGTAGTCGGTGTCGCCGGCATCGGTGATCTGGACACGACGCAGCATCTGGCGAACGATCACCTCGATGTGCTTGTCGTTGATCTTCACACCCTGCAGACGGTACACGTCCTGCACCTCGTCCACGATGTAGCGGGCCAGCGCTTCGATACCCAGCAGGCGCAGGATGTCCTGCGGATCGGCCGGGCCGTCCACGATCATCTCGCCCTTGTTCACCACCTGGCCGTCGTGCACCAGCACTTGCTTGTCCTTGGTGATCAGGAACTCGTGCTTGTTGCCGTCCATGTCGGTGATTTCCAGACGCTGCTTGCCCTTGGTTTCCTTACCGAAGGCCACAGTACCGGTGACTTCCGCCAGCATGCCCGCGTCCTTCGGCGAACGTGCTTCGAACAGTTCGGCCACGCGCGGCAGACCACCGGTAATGTCACGGGTCTTCTGCGATTCGGTCGGGATACGTGCCAGCACTTCACCCACCGAGACCTGCTGACCGTCCTTCACCATGATCAGCGCGCCGACCTGGAAGCCGATCGTCACGGCGTGCTCGGTGCCGGCGATCTTCACTTCCTGGCCTTCGTCGTTCAGCAGCTTGACCTGCGGACGCAGGACCTTGCCCGAACCACGGCGCTTCGGATCGATCGCGACCAGGGTCGACAGGCCGGTCACTTCGTCCACCTGGCGAGCGACGGTGACGCCCTCTTCCACGTTTTCGAACTTGATCGTGCCCGCGTACTCGGTAATGATCGGACGGGTCAGCGGATCCCAGGTCGCCAGGGCGGTGCCGGCCTTGACAGCCAGGCCATCCTGCACGTTCAGGGTCGCGCCGTACGGCACCTTGTGACGCTCACGCTCGCGGCCGTGGTCGTCCGTGATCAGCACTTCGCCCGAACGCGAAATGACGATCTGGGCGCCCTTGCCGTTGGTGACGTAACGCATCGCCGCGGTGAAGCGGACGGTGCCGTTCGACTTGGCTTCCACCGACGAGGCCACCGCTGCGCGCGATGCCGCACCACCGATGTGGAAGGTACGCATGGTCAGCTGGGTACCCGGCTCACCGATCGACTGTGCTGCCACCACACCCACCGCTTCGCCGGTGTTCACCAGCAGGCCGCGGCCCAGGTCGCGGCCGTAGCACTTGGCGCACAGACCGTAACGGGTGTCGCAGTTCAGCGGCGTGCGGACCTTGACTTCGTCGATGCCGACGCGCTCGATCTCTTCGACCATGTCTTCGTCCAGCAGGGTGCCGGCTTCGTACAGGGTTTCCTGGGTTTCCGGGTTGACGATGTCGGTGCCAGCCACGCGGCCGAGGATACGGTCGCGCAGGGCTTCGATCACTTCACCACCTTCGACCAGCGCCTTCATGTGGGTGCCGTTGCTGGTGCCGCAATCGTCTTCGGTCACCACCAGGTCCTGGGTCACGTCCACCAGACGGCGGGTCAGGTAACCCGAGTTCGCGGTCTTCAGCGCGGTGTCGGCCAGACCCTTACGGGCGCCGTGCGTCGAGATGAAGTACTGCAGCACGTTCAGGCCTTCGCGGAAGTTCGCGGTAATCGGCGTTTCGATAATCGAACCGTCCGGCTTGGCCATCAGGCCTCGCATACCGGCCAGCTGGCGGATCTGGGCTGCCGAACCACGGGCGCCCGAGTCGGCCATCATGTAAATCGCGTTGAACGATTCCTGGGTGCCTTCGGTGCCGTCGCGCTTGGTGACCGGCTCCACTTTCAGCTGGTCCATCATCGCCTTGCCGACTTCGTCCGAGGTCTTGCCCCAGATGTCGACGACCTTGTTGTAACGCTCGCCGGCGGTGACCAGACCCGAGGCGTACTGCTGCTCGATCTGCTTCACTTCCGCTTCGGCGGTCGCGATCATGGTCTTCTTGACGTCCGGGATCAGCATGTCGTCGACGGCGATCGAGATGCCGGCGCGGGTCGCCAGGCGGAAGCCCGATTGCATCAGCTTGTCGGCGAACACGACGGTCGCACGCAGGCCGCACTTGCGGAACGACGTGTTGATCAGCTTCGAGATCTCTTTCTTCTTCAGCGCGCGGTTCAGCACCGAGAACGGCAGGCCTTTCGGCAGGATCTCGGACAGGATCGCACGGCCGACCGTGGTCTCGTAGCGGGTCAGGGTCTGCTCGAATTCACCGGTTTCCTGGTTCTTCGGGAACTCGACGATACGCACCGTGATGCGGGTCGCCAGCTCGACTTCCTTGTTGTCGTACGCGCGGATGACTTCCGACACGTCCGGGAACATCATGCCTTCGCCCTTGGCGTTGATCGCCTCGCGGGTCGCGTAGTACAGACCCAGCACGATATCCTGGGACGGCACGATCGACGGTTCGCCGTTCGACGGGAACAGGATGTTGTTCGAAGCCAGCATCAGGGTGCGGGCTTCCATCTGGGCTTCGATCGACAGCGGCACGTGGACTGCCATCTGGTCGCCGTCGAAGTCGGCGTTGAACGCCGCGCAGACCAGCGGGTGCAGCTGGATCGCCTTGCCTTCGATCAGGACCGGCTCGAATGCCTGGATACCGAGACGGTGCAGGGTCGGCGCACGGTTCAGCATCACCGGGTGCTCTTTGATGACCTCTTCCAGGATGTCCCAGACCACCGGCTCCTGCTGTTCGACCAGCTTCTTGGCGGCCTTGATCGTGGTCGCCAGACCCATCAGTTCCAGCTTGTTGAAGATGAAGGGCTTGAACAGTTCCAGGGCCATCAGCTTCGGCAGGCCGCACTGGTGCAGTTTCAGCTGCGGACCGACCACGATGACCGAACGGCCCGAGTAGTCGACGCGCTTGCCCAGCAGGTTCTGACGGAAACGGCCGCCCTTACCCTTGATCATTTCAGCCAGCGACTTCAGCGGACGCTTGTTGGCGCCGGTCATCGCCTTGCCGCGACGGCCGTTGTCCAGCAGCGAGTCAACCGCTTCCTGCAGCATGCGCTTTTCGTTACGCGTAATGATTTCCGGAGCGCGCAGTTCCATCAGGCGCTTCAGACGGTTATTACGGTTGATGACGCGGCGGTACAGGTCGTTCAGGTCCGAGGTGGCGAAACGGCCGCCATCCAGCGGGACGAGCGGACGCAGCTCCGGCGGCAGAACCGGGAGCACTTCCATGATCATCCACTCGGGCTTGATGCCCGAGCGCTGGAATGCCTCGAGCACCTTCAGGCGCTTGGCGTATTTCTTGATCTTCGCTTCCGACTTCGACTCTTTCAGCTCGACGCGCAGCGATTCCGCTTCGCGGTTGATGTCGATCGAGCGCAGCAGTTCACGGATGCCTTCGGCGCCCATGAATGCGGTGAAGTCGTCGCCGTACTCTTCGTATTTGGCGGCGTAGTCGTCTTCCGACATGATCTGGCACTTCTTCAGCGGGGTCATGCCGGGATCGGTCACGACGTATGCTTCGAAGTAGAGCACGCGCTCGATGTCGCGCAGGGTCATGTCCAGGACCATGCCCAGACGCGACGGCAGCGACTTCAGGAACCAGATGTGCGCGACCGGCGAGGCCAGCTCGATGTGGCCCATGCGCTCACGGCGCACCTTGGCCAGGGTCACTTCCACGCCGCACTTCTCGCAGATCACGCCGCGGTGCTTCAGGCGCTTGTACTTGCCGCACAGGCACTCATAGTCCTTGATCGGGCCAAAGATCTTGGCGCAGAACAGGCCGTCACGTTCCGGCTTGAACGTACGGTAGTTGATGGTTTCCGGCTTCTTGACTTCGCCGTAGGACCACGAACGGATTTTCTCAGGCGAGGCGAGGCCGATCTTGATGGCGTCGAAGCTCTCGTTTTGCTGAACTTGCTTGAATAGATCGAGCAGTGCTTTCATGTATCACTCCAGGTGATTGAATTCTTTACTGAGTACTACTACCGCCGCTTCTCACCGATTTTCGCCGGTGCTTGCTTGAACCACTACCCCTAAAACCGTCATCCCGGCGCAGGCCGGGATCCAATTTCGTCGGCTGTTCACCGAACTTGGGCCCCGGCCTGCGCCGGGGCGACGTTCAGGAGCAGCAGGCCATGCCCGAAGGCGGCGGCCATGCCGGCCCTGCTTAGCTGCGCTCGAGATCGATGTCGATACCCAGCGAGCGGATTTCCTTCACCAGCACGTTGAACGATTCCGGCATGCCGGCGTCGATCACGTGGTCGCCCTTGACCAGGTTCTCGTACACCTTGGTACGGCCATTCACGTCGTCCGACTTCACAGTCAGCATTTCCTGCAGCACGTAGGACGCGCCGTAGGCTTCCAGTGCCCACACTTCCATCTCACCGAAGCGCTGGCCACCGAACTGGGCCTTGCCGCCCAGCGGCTGCTGGGTCACCAGCGAGTACGGACCGGTCGAGCGGGCGTGCATCTTGTCGTCCACCAGGTGGTGCAGCTTCAGCATGTGCATGTAGCCCACGGTGACCTTGCGCTCGAAGGCTTCGCCGGTGCGGCCGTCGTACATGGTGACCTGGTTCTTCGACGGGGTCATGCCCAGGTGGCTGGCGATCTCGTCCGGGAAAGCCAGGTCCAGCATGCGGCGGATTTCCTCTTCGTGGGCGCCGTCGAACACCGGGGTCGCGAACGGCACGCCGTTCTTGAGGTTGTTCGCCAGGGTCAGGATCTCTTCATCGCTGAAGCTGTCCAGGTCTTCCTTGCGGCCGGTTTCGTTGTAGATCTTGCCCAGGAAGCCGCGCAGTTCTTCGGCCTTGGCTTGCGCCTTCAGCATGTCGCCGATGCGCAGGCCCAGGCCCTTGGCTGCCCAGCCCAGGTGGGTTTCCAGGATCTGGCCGACGTTCATACGCGAGGGCACGCCCAGCGGGTTCAGCACGACGTCGGCCGGGGTACCATCGGCCATGAACGGCATGTCTTCCACCGGCACGATGCGCGAGACCACACCCTTGTTACCGTGGCGGCCTGCCATCTTGTCGCCCGACTGCAGGCGGCGCTTGACGGCCAGGTAGACTTTGACCATCTTCTGCACGCCAGGCTGCAGCTCGTCGCCCTGGGTCAGCTTCTTGCGCTTCTCTTCGAAGGCCAGGTCGAACTGGTGGCGCTTCTCGTTGATCGACTCCTTGATCGCTTCCAGTGCGTTGGCGGTCTCGTCGTCGGCCGGACGGATGTCGAACCAGTGGAACTTGTCCAGGTCCGCCAGGTACTCGGCGGTGATGGTCGCGCCCTTGGCCAGCTTCTTCGGCCCGCCGTTCACGACTTTACCGATCAGCATGCGCTCCAGACGCTGGAAGGCGTCGCCTTCCACGATACGCATCTGGTCGTTCAGGTCCAGGCGGAAGCGCTTCAGCTCGTCGTCGATGATCTGCTGGGCGCGCTTGTCGCGCTGGATGCCTTCGCGGGTGAAGACTTGCACATCGATCACGGTGCCGACCATGCCCGAAGGCACGCGCAGCGAGGTGTCTTTCACGTCCGAAGCCTTTTCGCCGAAGATCGCGCGCAGCAGCTTCTCTTCCGGCGTCAGCTGGGTCTCGCCCTTCGGGGTGACCTTACCGACCAGCACGTCGCCAGCCTGCACTTCGGCGCCGATGTAGACGATGCCCGATTCATCCAGGCGCGCCAGCTGGTTCTCGGCCAGGTTCGAGATGTCGCGGGTGATTTCTTCCGCGCCCAGCTTGGTGTCGCGTGCGACCACCGACAGTTCCTCGATGTGGATCGAGGTGTAGCGGTCGTCCTTCACGACGTTTTCCGAGATCAGGATCGAGTCCTCGAAGTTCAGGCCGTTCCACGGCATGAAGGCCACCAGCATGTTCTGGCCCAGGGCCAGTTCGCCCAGGTCGGTCGATGCGCCGTCGGCGATCACGTCGCCACGGGCGACACGGTCACCCACCTGCACGATCGGACGCTGGTTGATGTTGGTGTTCTGGTTGGAACGGGTGTACTTGATCAGGTTGTAGATGTCCACGCCGACTTCGCCAGCCTGCGCTTCGTCGTCGTTCACGCGGATCACCACACGGCCGGCGTCGATGTAGTCGACCACGCCGCCGCGCAGGGCCTGCACGGTGGTGCCCGAGTCGACCGCCACGGTGCGCTCGATGCCGGTGCCGACGAAGGCTTTCTCCGGACGCAGGCAAGGCACGGCCTGGCGCTGCATGTTGGCGCCCATCAGTGCACGGTTCGCGTCGTCGTGCTCGAGGAACGGAATCAGCGAAGCCGCGACCGACACGATCTGGCCCGGGGCCACGTCCATGTACTGGATGCGTTCCGGCGAGACCAGGATGGTTTCGCCGGCTTCACGGGCCGAGACCAGTTCGTCGATCAGCTGACCTTCGTCGTTGATCTTGGCGTTCGCCTGGGCGATGATGTAGCGGCCTTCTTCGATCGCCGACAGGTATTCGATCTTGTCGGTGACCTTCGAACCCTCGACCTTGCGGTACGGGGTTTCCAGGAAGCCGTATTCGTTCAGGCGGGCATACAGTGCCAGCGAGTTGATCAGGCCGATGTTCGGGCCTTCCGGCGTTTCGATCGGGCACACGCGGCCGTAGTGGGTCGGGTGCACGTCGCGCACCTCGAAGCCGGCGCGTTCGCGGGTCAGGCCGCCCGGGCCCAGGGCCGAGACGCGGCGCTTGTGGGTGACTTCCGACAGCGGGTTGGTCTGGTCCATGAACTGCGACAGCTGGGACGAACCGAAGAACTCGCGGATCGCGGCCGAGATCGGCTTGCTGTTGATCAGGTCGTGCGGCATCAGGTTGTCCGCTTCGGCCTGGCCGAGGCGTTCCTTGACGGCGCGCTCGACGCGCACCAGGCCGGCGCGGAACTGGTTTTCGGCCAGTTCGCCCACGCAGCGCACGCGGCGGTTGCCCAGGTGGTCGATGTCGTCGACTTCGCCGCGGCCATTGCGCAGCTCGACCAGGATCTTGATCACGGCCAGGATGTCGTCGTTCGACAGGGTCATGTCGCCGGTCAGTTCGTCACGGCCGATGCGGCGGTTGAACTTCATGCGGCCCACGGCCGACAGGTCGTAGCGCTCGGCGCTGTAGAACAGGCCGTTGAACAGGGCTTCCACCGATTCTTCGGTCGGCGGTTCGCCAGGACGCATCATGCGGTAGATCGCCACGCGGGCGGCGGTCTGGTCGGCGGTGTCGTCGGTGCGCAGGGTCTGCGAGATGTAGGCGCCCTGGTCCAGGTCGTTCGTGTAGAGCGTCTGGATGTCGGTGACGTTGGCGTCGCGCAGCTTGCCCAGCAGTTCGTCGGTCAGCTCGTCGTTGGCGTTGGCGATGATCTCGCCGGTGTCCTGGTCGACGATGTTACGCGCCAGCACGCGGCCCAGCAGGTAGTCTTCCGGCACCGAAATGGTCTTGATGCCGGCGTTCTCGATGTCGCGCACGTGCTTGGCGTTGATGCGCTTGTCCTTGGTGACGATGGTCTTGCCGGTCTTCGGATCGACGATGTCGAAGCGCGCGACTTCGCCGCGCAGGCGTTCGGACACGAACTCCAGCTCGCCGCCTTCATTGCGGAGGGTGAAATTGTCGAAGACGAAGAAGTTCGCCAGGATCTGCTCCGGCGTCATGCCGATGGCCTTCAGCAAGATCGTGACCGGCATCTTGCGGCGACGGTCGACGCGGAAGAACAGGATGTCCTTCGGGTCGAACTCGAAGTCCAGCCAGGAGCCGCGGTAAGGAATGATGCGGGCCGAGAACAGCAGCTTGCCCGAGGAGTGCGTCTTGCCGCGGTCGTGTTCGAAGAACACGCCCGGCGAGCGGTGCAGCTGCGAGACGATCACGCGCTCGGTGCCGTTGATCACGAAGGAGCCGTTGGTGGTCATCAGGGGCAGTTCGCCCATGTAGACTTCCTGCTCTTTCATTTCCTTGACGACCGGCTTGGTCGGCGATTCCTTGTCCAGGATCACCAGACGCACCTTGGCGCGCAGCGGCGACGCGAAGGTCAGGCCACGCTGTTGGCACTCTTTCACGTCAAACGCGGGATCGCCCAGCACATAGGACAGGAATTCGAGGCGCGCAAAGCCGTTGTGGGACACGATCGGGAAGATCGAAGAGAAGGCCGACTGCAGGCCTTCGTTCTTGCGTGCGGACGGAGCGGTGTCAGCTTGCAGGAAGTTCTCGTAGGATTCCAGCTGGGTAGCCAGCAGGTAGGGAACGTTGTGAACGTTGGCGCGCTTCGCGAACGACTTGCGAATGCGCTTCTTCTCAGTAAATGAGTAGTGCATGGACACTCCGTGAGTGACAGAAAGGATGAGAATTCAGGATTTGCCAGTGGTGGGACGGGTCCGCCACACGCAAGGCCTGAAGCCTCGAACTTTCGCGCCAGATGAAAAGGACAAGCAAACTGCTGTGTTACGATGCTGCTGTACTGCCTTGCTGCCGCTGCTGCGGGGTGCGACAAACGTTTGCTGCAGGGACGACAAAAGAGCCAAAGCCGCATCCCCTCCCTTTCGGCAGGTTCCGCAAGCTTTGACTCCCACGCTGGGCATCCCGAAAGATGCCCGATGCGATTGTATTACTTGAGCTCGGCCTTGGCGCCAGCTTCTTCCAGCTTCTTCTTGCCGGCTTCTGCGTCTGCCTTCGGCAGGGCTTCCTTGACGACCTTCGGTGCGCCGTCGACCAGATCCTTGGCTTCCTTCAGGCCCAGACCGGTGATTTCGCGGACGGCCTTGATGACGCCGACCTTGTTCGCGCCGACTTCGGCCAGGACCAGGTTGAATTCGGTCTGCTCTTCAGCAGCAGCTGCGCCGCCGCCGGCTGCGCCGCCAGCTGCCGGTGCTGCCATTGCAGCTGCCGACACGCCGAACTTCTCTTCGAAAGCCTTGACCAGGTCGTTCAGTTCCATGACCGACATTGCGCCAACTGCGTCCAGGAACTCTTCTTTGCTAATTGCCATTTGAAACTCCAAATATATTGTGTGTGTAGTACAGGATTGGTTCTACTTGAACAAAAAGTCGCGAAGCGATTACGCTTCTGCGGCTTCCGCTGCCGGAGCAGCCGAGCCTTCGCCTTTTTGTGCTGCGACTGCAGCCAGAACTCGTGCAAAGCCCGACACCGGAGCCTGCATGACGCCCAGCAGCTGGGCGATGAGGACTTCGCGGGACGGGATGTTCGCCAGGGCAGTCACGCCAGCCACGTCGAGCGGCTTGCCTGCGTAGTTACCGGCTTTCACGACCAGTTTGTCGTTGGTTTTCGCGAAGTCAGCGATGACTTTAGCGGCAGCAACGGCGTCGTCCGAGATCGAGTAGATCAGCGGACCGGTCATGGCGTCAGCCAGCGGGGCGAACTGCGTGCCTTCCACCGAGCGACGTGCCAGCGTGTTCTTCAGAACACGCAGGTACACGCCCTGGGCGCGCGCGGTTGCACGGAGTTTGGTCAAGTGAGCAACCTGGATGCCACGGTACTCGGCGACGACGATGGTTTGCGCGGTTGCAACTTTCGCGCTCACTTCTTCGACGACTGCCTTTTTGTCATTCAGATTAAGACCCACGGTCAATCTCCTTAAATGATGCAAGCAAGAGCGCTTGCATCGGTTCGAACACGGCGTCCGAAGTTAAGAAGTCAATCTAACGCGGATGAACTCACGCAGCGTGGACTACAAAACTTGTTCGGGTACACCATCTGCGTTGGGTGGTCTATTAACCTCCGGCTCAACCTCTGCTTTCGGCCCAACGGTCTTTGATTGCCTGCCGGAGCGGTGTTTTGCTCCGACAGCCCAAAGATGCGCCTTGCGGTGAAACTACAAGGACTTGATTCTTTAAAAACCTACCTTGGGTCCCCGCCTTCGCGGGGACGACGGTGGTGCTGCGCACCGCCGTCGCGGATCACCCTATCAGGCCGCGATCGAAGCGTGATCGACACGGACGCCAGCGCCCATGGTCGACGAGATCGCGACCTTGCGCAGGTACACGCCCTTCGAGCTTGCCGGCTTGGCCTTGTTCAGGGCGTCGATCAGCGCGACCAGGTTGGTCTTGAGCTGTTCGTCGGTGAACGACTTGCGGCCGATGGTGGCGTGGATGATGCCTGCCTTGTCGGTACGGTACTGCACCTGACCGGCCTTGGCGTTCTTCACGGCGCCAGCGACGTCCGGGGTCACGGTGCCGACCTTCGGGTTCGGCATCAGGCCGCGCGGGCCCAGGATCTGACCCAGGGTACCGACGATACGCATGGTGTCCGGCGAAGCGATGACCACGTCGAACGGCATGTCGCCGGCCTTGACGCGTTCTGCCAGGTCTTCCATGCCGACGATGTCGGCGCCAGCGGCTTTAGCAGCCTCTGCCTTGTCGCCCGAGGCGAACACGGCGACGCGCACGCTCTTGCCGGTGCCAGCAGGCAGCACGACGGAGCCGCGGACGACCTGGTCCGACTTCTTCGGGTCCACGCCCAGTTGCACGGCGACGTCGATCGACTCGTTGAACTTGGCGGTTGCGAATTCCTTGACGATTGCCAGGGCGTTGTCGAACGCGTACACCTTGTTACGGTCGACTTTCGCTCTCATTTCTTTGACGCGCTTGGACAGCTTAGCCATTACACACCCTCCACCGTGATGCCCATCGAACGTGCCGAGCCGGCGATGATACGCACGGCGGCGTCCATGTCGGCAGCGGTCAGGTCCGGCTGCTTGGTTTTTGCGATTTCTTCAGCCTGGGCGCGGGTCAGGGTGCCGACCTTGTCGGTATGCGGCTTGGCCGAACCCTTGGTGACGCCAGCGGCCTTCTTGATCAGGTAGGTTGCCGGCGGGGTCTTCATCACGAAGGTGAAGGACTTGTCGGCGAACGCGGTGATCACGACCGGAATCGGCATGCCCGGCTCGAAACCTTGGGTCTGGGCGTTGAACGCCTTGCAGAATTCCATGATGTTCAGGCCACGCTGACCGAGTGCAGGACCGATCGGAGGGGACGGGTTTGCTTTACCAGCCGGAACTTGCAGCTTGATAAAGCCAATAATTTTCTTTGCCATGAATGGCTCCTAATTGGCATTGAGTAGTAGCGCCCCACCGCGACTACTCGCTGGCGGGGCTCCTCTTACCGGATTCCGCCTAGCTGCTGCGACGCTCCGATTACGGCGTTTTAGACTTTCTCTACCTGCCCGAACTCCAGTTCCACCGGAGTCGCGCGGCCGAAGATGGTGACCGAGACACGCACCTTCGACTTTTCGTAGTTGACTTCCTCGACGTTGCCGTTGAAGTCGGTGAAGGGGCCTTCCTTGATACGCACTTGCTCGCCCACTTCGTACAGGACCTTGGGCCTCGGCTTTTCGACGCCTTCCTGGACCTGCTGCATGATCTTGTCGATCTCGCGCGCCGGGATCGGCGTCGGCTTGTTCGACTTGCCACCGATGAAACCGGTGACCTTGCTGGTGTTCTTAACCAGGTGCCAGGTCTCGTCGGTCATTTCCATTTCGACGAGGACGTAGCCCGGGAAGAAGCGGCGCTCGGAGACGGCTTTCGAGCCGTTGCGCATTTCGACGACTTCCTCGGTCGGAACCAGGATGCGGCCGAACTGTTCCTGCATGCCGGCACGCTCGATGCGTTCGGTCAGGGCGCGCATCACGCTCTTTTCCATGCCCGAGTAGACGTGCACGACGTACCAGCGCTTGTTGCTGACCGGGACACTCAGCGGCGCACCAGCGTCAGATGCCGGGACATCGCCCGGCACGTTATCTTGGTTTTCGCTCATTGTTTATTTCCAACCCAGGATCACGTCGTACAACAGGAATTCGAGGATCTTATCCGTGCCCCACAGGAAGATCGCCATCACGACCACGAAGGCAAACACGATGCCGGTGATCTGGGTGGCTTCGCGGCGGGTCGGCCAGACCACTTTCTTGGTCTCGCGCACGGACTCCTTGGCGAAGTTCAGGAAATCGCGGCCGGAGGCGGAGGTCCACAAAAGCAGGACAGCAAAAACTAAACCAGCCACGAGGGCGCCTGCGGCGACCAAGGCTGGTTTGTTCTGGCCGGTCAGGTAAAAGAACCCGACCACACCTGCAATCACAGCAACCACCGCCAGAGCAACCTTGAACTTGTCATTCGAGGTGCTGACAGTTTGCACGGATTGATTAGACATTCTTGTTTACTTTCGGTGCTGCGCACCAGAATTCGGTGGCAGGGGCGGAGGGAATCGAACCCGCGACCTTCGGTTTTGGAGACCGACGCTCTGCCAATTGAGCTACACCCCTACGAAAACTTCTCGTTGAATCCAGCATTATACACGGTACACGCGTACCGGACAATGCTGTTCGAGGGAAACGGAAGTTTCTCCGCTTCCCCCTGCATCGACTTAATTAGGCGATGATCTTGGCAACCACGCCGGCGCCGACGGTACGGCCGCCTTCGCGGATTGCGAAGCGCAGACCTTCTTCCATCGCGATCGGAGCGATCAGCTTGACGGTGATCGACACGTTGTCGCCAGGCATGACCATTTCTTTGTCGGCCGGCAGCACGATCGAACCGGTCACGTCAGTCGTACGGAAGTAGAACTGCGGACGGTAGTTGTTGAAGAACGGGGTGTGACGGCCGCCTTCGTCTTTCGACAGGACGTACACTTCGCCGGTGAAGTCGGTGTGCGGCTTGATCGAGCCCGGCTTGGCCAGAACCTGGCCGCGCTGGACGTCTTCACGCTTGGTGCCGCGCAGCAGCAGACCGACGTTGTCGCCTGCCTGACCCTGATCCAGCAGCTTGCGAAACATTTCCACGCCGGTGCAGGTGGTCTTGACGGTGTCAACGATACCGACGATTTCGATTTCTTCGCCGACCTTGATCACGCCACGCTCGACACGACCGGTCACCACGGTGCCGCGGCCCGAGATCGAGAACACGTCTTCCACCGGCATCAGGAAGGCGCCGTCAACGGCACGTTCCGGGGTCGGGATGTAGCTGTCCAGCGCTTCGGCCAGACGCATGATGCAGTCTTCGCCCATTTCGCCAGCCTGGCCTTCCAGGGCCATACGTGCCGAACCCTTGATGATCGGCAGGTCGTCGCCCGGGAACTCGTACTTCGACAGCAGCTCGCGCACTTCCATTTCGACCAGTTCCAGCAGTTCTGCGTCGTCGACCAGGTCGCACTTGTTCAGGAACACGATGATGTACGGAACGCCAACCTGACGCGCCAGCAGGATGTGCTCGCGGGTCTGCGGCATCGGGCCGTCAGCGGCCGAGCACACCAGGATCGCGCCGTCCATCTGCGCAGCACCGGTAATCATGTTCTTGATGTAGTCGGCGTGGCCCGGGCAGTCAACGTGCGCGTAGTGACGGTTCGCGGTCTCGTACTCGACGTGCGCGGTGTTGATGGTGATGCCGCGTGCCTTCTCTTCCGGAGCCGCGTCGATCTGGTCGTATGCCTTGGCTTCGCCGCCGAACTTCTTCGACAGAACGGTTGCGATCGCAGCCGTCAGGGTGGTTTTGCCGTGGTCAACGTGACCGATGGTGCCGACGTTGACGTGCGGCTTGGTCCGTTCGAATTTTTCCTTTGCCATTTCAGACTCCTAAGATCTAACGATTTTTTTGAGAATTACCAGGCACACCTGACGGACGAGTATTGCGGACTGCCGTACAAAATTCTGGTGCCCTTGACGTGGATTGAACACGTGGCCTCTCCCTTACCAAGGGAGTGCTCTACCACTGAGCTACAAGGGCTTATTTTTTGCGGCTAGATAACTCACCGCACAAACTGGAGCGGGTGAAGGGAATCGAACCCTCGTCGTAAGCTTGGAAGGCTTCTGCTCTACCATTGAGCTACACCCGCGAGGTACAACTTTCAATTCCTTCGACTCTTCTTTTGGTGGTGGGGGCTGGATTCGAACCAGCGTACTCAGAGAGGGCAGATTTACAGTCTGCTGCCTTTAACCACTCGGCCACCCCACCGCGAAGAACCGCAGAGTATGAAGCAATCTCAACGTATTGTCAACTATTTCGCCGCAGACTTTGTCTGCCTCGCATAGCAGCGTTGCTTCGGGGCGTGATTGTATAGGGCAGGCTTGAAAGCTGCAAGGGCTGTTTTGTGTGGAGTGCAAAAAAGGTGGACGTGGGGAATGGCGGGTTGGATGGGGTCGCTTGAACTTGGGCTCCCGCCTGCGCGGGAGCGACGTGGAGGCGCTTCAGCGACGTGCAGGCGCTTCATCTAAAGGGACTTGTAGCGATCTGCCAGGTAGGGCATACGCGCTTTGGCCAAGGCAGTTGTAGCGAACGGCTACGCTACGTACACCAGGGCCTGCTGCACGAGACTTGGGCTCCCGCCTGCGCGGGAGCGACGTGGAGGCGCTTCAGCGACGTGGAGGCGCTTCAGCGACGTGCAGGCGCTTCATCTAAAGGGACTCGTAGCGATCTGCCAGCTACGGTGACCGCGCTTTGGCCCAGGCACTTGTAGCAAACCGCTACGTAAACTCAGGGCCCGCTGCACAAGAACGTCGCCCCCGCGCAGGCGGGGGCCCAAGTTCCCCAACCGGCACCTAGGGCGCCAGCGCCGCCAGCACCTGTCCTTTCAGGGCCTTGATCAAGGACGTCTCATCCGGCGGCACGCCCTCCGGCGCGATCTCGGTACGGTCCGCGTAGAACAGCCCGAGCTGGGCCTTCCCCACCACCAGCGGCAGCACGATGAAGCTCCTGGAATCCGGCAGCAGCTCCTTGTGCCAGGCCGGCAGCAGGTCGCGGATCTTGGGGCTGCGCGCATCCGAGATCATCAGGTCGGCATCGTTCTCCATCGCCAGGTGGAACAAGTCCTTGCCGCCCGCCGGGAAGGCGAAGCCGGCCTGCAGCCGGTCGCTGCCCTCCCCCAGCGACACCCGGGCCCGGTATTGGCTGCTGCGCGCATCCTTCAGGCACACGGTGGCGAAGCGGAAGCCCAGTGCGCCATACAAGGTCTCGAGCACACCCATGATCACGTCGTTGACCTTGCCCCGCCCCGAGGCGCGCAGCTGGGTCACATCCTGCACCCCGGCCAGCAGCAGTTCGCGCGCATTCTTCGGCTTGCCGCTCGGATAAGTCCCCTCCAGCACTTCCTCGCCCGCATCCAGCGTCGCCAGCAGCAGCACGTTGGGCAGGCCGCTCGGCTCGGGCGCGGTCTTGGGCGCGGGCTCCATGTTCATGCTCTGCAGCAGGGCGCTCATGCCGTCCTGGACATTGGCGAACAGGCTGTCCATGCGCGCCTGGTCGAGGTCGAGCGCCTCGCCGTAGCGCTGCAGCAGGCCGAGCGCCTCCGGGGTGGCGGCCGGCTCGTGGCTGCGGCCCATCAGGCGCGCGATGTCCAGGCCGAAGGACGCCACCTGGCGCATCCACTCGCCGCGGTTGCTGGCGACCTGGAGCGCGGTCGGCGGCAACGAGGCCTGGGCGCGCACGATCAGGTCGGGAATCTTCCATTCCGCCAGCACCGCCTGGGCCAAGGCGTCGTAGCTGCAGCCCAGGATCAGCTGCGAAGCCTGCCCCACCGTGTGCTTGCCGGCCGCGATCAGGGCGGCGATCTCGCGGTAACGGTCGTGCTCGTGGCAGGCCACCAGCAACTGGCCCAGGTTCTTGAACAAGGCGCAGATGGCCGCCTCTTCCGCGCCCTGGTAAAAGCTGTGGTGGGCCATCTCGCGCCCGACCAGGCTGGCGCACAGGGCCGCCTCGAGCTCGACCCGGACGCTGCCGGCGTGCTCGCCGGCGTCCAGGGCGTCGACCAGCAGCATGGCCAGGGCGGTGGCGCGGACGTTGTCGAAGCCCAGCAGGGAAATGGCGCGCGAGATGGTGGTCACCGGCGTGCCGGACACGGTGCGGTAGTGGACGGTGTTCGACAGGCGCAGGATGCGCTGGGTCAGGGCCACGTCCGACACCACGTAATAGGCCAGGTCGTGGGCGCCCTTGTCCTCGCCGGAGGCCATCTCGACCACGCGCGCGATCGCGGCGCCGAGGGCGAACATTTCCTCGTTACCGCAGACCTTTTGCATCAGCGCCGCGCGCACGCGGCGGGTGACGCCCTCCGGTGGCAGGGTGGTCATGGCTTAGCCTACCTTCTGGAGCGGTGCGGCGCTCTTGCGCGGCGCCGCCCTGTTGTACTTCTTGAGCACCTGCTGGTGCAGGGCCGCGAGCGCGCCCAGCTTGGCATTGCCCGGATCGAGCTGGCGCACCTTGCCGATCAGGGCCGGCACCTGCTGGCCGAGGCGATCTTCCCAGCCCTGGTGCTCTAGGCAGCGCAGCACGGCCAGGGCGGCGTTGAAGGCCACCGCCGGATTCTGCGGCAGCTTGGCCGCCGCTTCCAGCATCAGGCCGACCGCGCCCTTGTAGTCGCCGCTGCGGGCGCGGGCGGCGCCGTCGGCCACCAGGTCGACCACGTGCTGGCGGCTTTCCTGGGCCAGGGTGCGCGCCAGTTCGCCGTGGCCGGCCTGCTCCAGCACGCCCATGGCGCGCAGCACCATGGCGTCGTTGGCCGCGTTGCGCATCACGTCGCGCACGATGTCGCTGGCGCCCTCGGCCATGTCGTTGTCGAGGCAGGCGCGCGCCAGTTCCAGCTTGATGTCAGGCGAGAGGTTGGGCGCGTCCTTGGCCGCGTCCAGCGCCGTGTTCAGGGACTCGTTGAGGCGGGTCTCGTTGCCCGTGTACTCATGCAGCAGGGCCGATGAGATCGCGCTGCACAGGGCGGTATTGGGACGCCCGCCCATGGAACGGTCGAGGTCGCGGATCACGGCGGCGGCGGCCACCGGGTCGCCCTTGCGCACCAGGGTGCGCACCAGCTTGACGTGGTCCTCGGGATCGCGGAATTCGGAATACTTGGCCTTCTCGACCACCTTGCGCAGCGCCTTCTCGGCGGCCTCGGTGTCGCCTGCCTCGAAGGCGGTCTCGCCCAGGGTGCGCAGGCGCCGCACGGCATGCGGCGAGACCGCCACCGCCTCGTGCAGCACGGTCTTCGACTTTCCCAGGTCACCCACCGCCGCATGGGTGCGCGCCAGCCAGTCGTAGGCGTCGACGAAGGTCTGGTTGCTGGAGACCAGGTCTTCCAGGATCTCGCGCGCTTCCTCGTAGCGCTGGCGCACGAACAGGGTCTTGGCCAGGCCCAGGCGGGCCCAGGCGATGGCCTTGGCTTCCACCAGCTGGCGGTAGATCGGCTCGGCCTGGTCGGCCTCGCCCAGGAACATGTGCAGCTCGGCGCGCAGGCGCAGGAAGTCGATGGCGTAGCGCGGATACTGGGCCTGGCCCTCGATGCAGGCGGCCAGCGCCTCCTGCTGGTCGCCCGCTTCCATCAGGGTATACACAGGGAGGAAGGCGTTGCGGCGGTCGAGGGCGCGCGCGATGCGCTCGAGCAGGCGGTCGGCGGTGAAGGGCTTGAGCACGTAGTCGGTGGGCGCCAGCTCGGCGGCGCTGACCACCTTGCTGTGGTTGCCCTCGGCGGTGACCATGAAGAACATGGTGGCGAGCGCCATCAGCTTGTGGTGGCGCAGGTCCTCGAGCAGCTGCTGGCCGTCCTGGCCGCCTTCGAGGTCGTACTCGCACAGCACCAGGTCGAACTGGCGCAGCCCGAGCTGCTTGACGGCCTGGTTGGAGCTGCTGGCGTGCTCGATCTTCGTCAGGCCGCACATGTTGAGCATGCTGTGGATATTGGCGCGCATGCCCGAATGGGGCTCGATGATCAGGGCGGTGAGGCCTTCTAATTCGTTCATGTTGTTCCGTTAAGCCTGCGTTGGGCATCCCGGCCGCTGCTGCATGGGCGCGCGGCGTCGGTCCAGTATATTACGGCACGGAACTAAAAATACTTAGAATGGGTAGCCAAACAGTGCTGCGTGGAAAAAAACGACAGCCCTAAGCCTAATATTGTTCAGTTAGCAGAAAAACCGTCGCCCCGGCGAAGGCCTGGTCGGCCACGCCGGGGCCCAAGTTCGGCGGCTCGACAGCTCGGAGAACTTGGATTCCGGCGTGGCCGACCAGGCCTGCGCCGGAATGACGTGTATGCGCTAACTTAACTGCATTACAGCCCGAGGCCGGCTTAGTTGCCTGGATTGAAAGCCGCCGCCTGGCGCAGCGGAGCGCGGCGGCCGTTGATGCATTCGCCCTTGGGCGCGCCGATCAGGATGTTCTGGTAGCGCACTTCGTACTTGCCGGCCGCCAGCTTGTCGATCAGGAAAGTCTCGCGCGCGCCGACAAAGGCGTGGCGCACGTTGGCGCGGCGGTCCAGGTCATAGAGCTTGACGAAGACCGGCGAGCCATTCGCGCTGTTGTCGACCACCACCTGCATTTCGCTGCCGTTGTTGCCGACGGGGTAGCCCGGCACATAGCCGGACTCGGCCGGCCAGGGGTCGCCGCTGGGCGCGGTCATGGTCTGCAGGTCGGTGCTGCAGTCGGGCGCGCGCGCCGGCACCACCAGCTGGGTGACGGCCAGGGCCTTGATGTCGGGCGGCGGTTCCTTGCCGGCCTCGCCGCTGTAGCGGCGGGCCCAGCCTTCGATGCTGTTGTCGTTGCCGGGATCGTCGGCATGGGCGGCGCTGGCCGCGACCTCCGGCTTGCCGGGCCAGGCCAGGGCGCTAGGCAGCATGTGGGGCTGCTGGGCCAGCAGCACGGCGGCGCCGGCCCCAGCCACGAAGCAGGTCGACAGGCCCAGCCACCAGCGCGGATCGCGCATCAGGCGCGCGCGGCGCGGCCGCTCGGGCGGACGGGCTTCCCAGCTCTCGGGCGCCTTCTGGCGCTCGCGCCCCTGCCCTTCCTCGGCGCTGGAACTCTCCAGCCATTCGACTTCCCATTCTTCCGAGGCGATCCACTCGTCGTGCTCCTTGCGGCGCACCGGGTCGGACAGGGTGTTATAGGCGGTGTTGACGATCGCCATGATGCGGGCGGCCTTTTCGTCGCCCGGATTCTTGTCGGGATGGTATTTCTGGCTCAGGGCCTTGTAGGCGGCACGAATGACCTCCTGCGGCGCGTGGCGCGACACTTTCAGGTTGTCATAATGGGTATGGATCTTGGCCATGTCTGGGGCGTGCCCGCTGCGTTCTCATCAACTCATGATAGCCGATCCTGGAAGCCGGACCAGGCGCGGGGATACGCACAGCTTAGCCGGATTTGTGTCCGCTGTGCAAGATATCATAAAGTCTACAACCGGTGAGACCGGTCAGCGCGCACGATTGCGTCAGGCAATTCCACCTCGTTTCCGACCACCAGCACCTTGAACAATTCGCCCATTTCCGCCGGCGAGACCAGCTTCTGCACCGCCCTGGCCTGGGGCAGGTAGCGCAGGGCATCCTCGGGGTCGGTCTCGGTCAGCAGTTCGCCCAGGCCGGCGCCGAGCAGGAAGGAAGCCTGGTTCATATAAGCCAGCACCGGCAGGCCGGCGTCCTGGGCCGCCAGGGCCATGGCCGTGAAGTCGACGTGGGCGGTGATGTCCTGCAGGCCGGGCAGGTAGAAGGGTTCGGGATGGGCGTGGTGGCGGTAGTGGCACATCAGGGTGCCGCCCATGCGCTGGTCGAGGTAGTACTCGTGGGCCGGGAAGCCATAGTCGAGCAGGATGGCGGCGCCCTTCCCGCCCGCGAACATGGCGGCGAGGGAACGCATGAAGCCGGCCGCCACCGGGTGCAGCTCCGTAACATAACCTTCCGGCAGCTGTTCGTGGTCCGGCACCTGGCGCGCCAGCTGGGCCGCCAGTTCCGCATCGAGCGGCTGGTCGAGCAAGGCGAAGGCGCCGTCCTGAATGCCCACCATGCGGCGCATCCAGCCGGCCGGGGTGCGCGTGACCAGTTCGACCGGCATGGCGTCCAGCACCTCGTTGGCCAGCACCACGCCGGAGAAGCGTTCCGGCATGCCGTCCAGCCAGCGCACCACCGGCAGGTCCTTCAATGCCTCCTGCTGGCGCGCGCGCAGTTCGCCCGACAATTCGATGATGGTATAGCTGTTGACGCGCACGCCCTGGCGCGCCAGTTCGGCGAGCAGGTCGCGCGCCAGCTTGCCGGTGCCGGCGCCGAACTCGATGATGTCGGGCGCGCTTTGGGCGATAATAGCGGCTGCCACGCGGGCCAGGGCCGCGCCGAACAGGGGCGTGATCTCGGGCGCGGTGGTGAAATCGCCGTCCGCGCCGAGCTTGGACGCGCCGCCGCTGTAATACCCGAGCCTGGGCGCGTACAGCGCCAGTTCCATGAAACGCGAGAACGCGATCGCCCCGCCATGTGCTTCGATCTCGGCCGCGATCAGCCGTTGCAGGGAATGGGACGCGGCGAGCGCATCGGGAGAAGGTGCGGGCATGGACATGCCGGCATTGTAGCGACATCGGCCCCCATCAACAATTTTGCTGCCTTAACAAGATGACGGATACCGCCAAACCTGTTTCCCGCGTCGCCCTGGTGACCGGCGCCGGGCGCCGCCTGGGCCGCGCGATCGCCCTCGGCATGGCGCGGGCCGGCTGGGACATCGCGGTCCACTACCGCCATTCGGAGCAGGACGCGCAGGAGACGGCGGCGGCGATCCGCGCCCTGGGCCGGCGCGCGGCCCTGGTCCGGGCCGACCTGGCGCTGGAGGACGAGGCGCGCGCCCTGCTGGGGCGCGCCGAAGAGGCGCTGGGACGCGTTTCTTGCGTGGTCAACAATGCTTCGTTGTTCGAATACGACAGCGCCACCGGCTTCTCCCCGGCCCTGCTGGCCAGCCACATGAGCGCCAACCTGGCCGCGCCCCTGCTGCTGGCCCAGGCCCTGCACGCCGCCACGCCGGACGGCGACCAGGCGGTCGTGATCAACCTGCTGGACCAGAAACTGTACAATCTCAACCCGGATTTTCTGTCGTACACGCTGTCGAAGGCGGCGCTGCACACGGCCACCACCATGCTGGCCCAAGCGCTGGCGCCCACGGTGCGCGTGGTCGGCGTGGCGCCCGGCATCACCATGGTGTCGGGCGACCAGAGCGAAGAAGGCTTCGCGCGCGCCCACCAGGCCACGCCCCTGAAGCGCTCCTCGACCCCGCAGGACGTCGCCGACGCGGTGGTCTACGCCGCCTCGGCGCGCGCGCTGACCGGCACCACCCTGCTGGTCGACGGCGGCCAGCACCTGATGCCCATGGCGCGCGACGTGATGTTCCTGACCGAACCCCAAACTCCCATTACAAAGGCTTAACCATGTTGTCCGCCCTGATCCACCCCAGCTTGCGCGATTGCCGCCGGCTCTTCCTGCGCAACTACGAAGTGATGATCAATATCGGGGTCCATGACTTCGAGAAACGGGCAGAACAGCGTGTCCTGATCAACGTCGACCTCTACATCCCGCTCGAGCAGTCCACCCCCAAGGCCGACCAGCTGTCGGAAGTGGTCGACTACGACTTCATGCGCGAGACCATCGCCAAGCGCGTCTCCAAGGGCCACATCCACCTGCAGGAAACCCTGTGCGACGACGTGGTCAAGGCGATGCTGGCCCATCCGCGCGTGCGCGCGGCGCGGGTCTCGACCATGAAGCCGGACGTGTATCCCGACTGCGAAGGCGTCGGCGTCGAAGTGTTCCAACTGAAGGAAGAAGCATGAGCGAAGCGGATCTCGACCAGCTGGCGGTCGATGCCAAGAAGGCGGAGAAGATCGCCTACGAGAACAACAAGCTGCACAAGCGCCTGTGCCGCCTGGTCGGCCAGGCGATCGGCGACTTCAACATGATCGAGGACGGCGACAAGGTGATGGTCTGCCTGTCGGGCGGCAAGGACAGCTATGCCCTGCTCGACATCCTGCTCACCCTGCGCGAGCGCGCGCCGATCCACTTCGACATCGTGGCGGTGAATCTCGACCAGAAGCAGCCGAACTTCCCGGCCGACGTGCTGCCGCGCTACCTCACCGAGCTCGGCGTGCCCTTCCACATCGAGAACCAGGACACCTACAGCATCGTCAAGCGCCTGATCCCGGAAGGCAAGACCACCTGCTCGCTGTGCTCGCGCCTGCGCCGCGGCATCCTCTACCGCGTGGCCGACGAACTGGGCTGCAACAAGATCGCCCTCGGCCACCACCGCGACGACATCCTCGAGACCTTCTTCCTGAATATGTTCTTCGGCGGCAAGCTGAAGGGCATGCCGGCCAAGCTGGTCTCGGACGACGGCAAGCACATGGTGATCCGTCCGCTGGCCTATGTGCGCGAAGCCGACACCGAGCGCTATGCCGAGGTGAAGAGCTTCCCGATCATCCCTTGCGACCTGTGCGGCTCGCAGGAAAACCTGCAGCGCAAGCAGATCAAGGCCATGCTGCGCGAGTGGGAGAAGAAGCACCCGGGCCGGGTCGACAACGTGTTCTCCTCGCTCTCGACGGTGGTGCCCTCGCACCTGATGGACCGCGACCTGTTCGGCTTCACCGACCTGAAGGTGGACGGCGTGGCCAACCCGCTGGGCGACATCGCCTTCGACGAAGAGCCTTGCTCGACGCCGGCGGCGAACACCATTTCGCTGACCCAGCTCTAAGGAATCTCGGCGGCGAAGCCGGACGGCTGTCGGCCAAAAGCGACTCAGCCGTTTTCGATTCAATCGTGCGCCCCCGGATATGGCCGGGTCCGTTGCTAAGATGGCAGCAGCTATAAGCGGACTCATCCTTCAATGGATCTATTCGGAGGCAACATGCTCAGCAAGCCTTTGCGCGGCGCCGCCCTGGCGCTCGCTGCATGGATCGGCGCCGGCGCCCCGGCCGCGGCCCAGGCCACCATCGAACACTGGAATTTCATGTGGACCGGTTTCGAAGTGAGCACGCCGTCCTGGAATCCGCCGCGCTGGGTTCCCGACCAGCGGCTGGGCGGCACCTTCACCGGCAGCGACGCGGATGGCGACGGCATCCTCGAGGCCAGCGAGCTGACCGAGTTCGTGGTCGGCGCTCCCGTCCTCGGCTGCATCAACAACGCCACCCAGGGCTGCACCCTCGATCATTTCGCCTACGACACGGCGAGCGGCGAGCTGTCCTTCGCCACCACCAGCTTCTTCATCGCCGCGCCCGAAACCCAGTTCCGCAGCGACACCAGCACCGTGACCGGCGAGCTGCAGCGGGTCTACTGGACCCAGCCCGGCGACGACATGTGGTGGGAATACCGCTGGACCTCGCAGACCAGCTTCGCCCTGTCGCCGGCGCCGGAACCGGCAGCGCCCGCGCTGGCCCTGGCCGGGCTGGCGGTGCTGGCGCCGGTGCTGCGCCGCCGCCTGCGCGCAGGCAAGGGAGCTTGAGTCCGGCTGGCGGGGCGCGGCCGGCGGGCGGCCGCGCGCGCATGGTAGGCTAGGGCCTTTCTCCTGAAAGGACTTCGATGCGCGCGACTTCCCGCCTGCTGCGGCAATGTTCCCTGGCCCTGGCCGTCTTCCTGCCCGGCGTGGCGATGGCCGTTCCCGACATGATCTACCTGGTGCGCCACGGCGAGAAAGCCGCCGCCGGCCAGGACCCGGAACTCACCGCCGAAGGCCAGGCCCGGGCGCGCAACATCGCCACCATCCTCGGGCGAAGCAACATCAAGTTCATCTTCAGCACCCCCACCGCGCGCACCCGCCAGACTGCGCAGCCGCTCGCCACCCAGCTCGGCCTCGCGATCCAGGATTACGACCCGCGCGCCCCCAAGGCCCTGGTGGAGAAGGTGCAGGCGCTGAACGGCGCGGTGCTGGTGGTCGGCCACTCCAACACCCTGCCCGAGCTGGTGCGCCTGTTCGGCGGCGCGCCCGGCGCCGACATCGCGGACAACGAGTACGACCGCCTTTACCAGTTGATCCCCGGCCCAGGCGGCAGCGTGCGCACCGTGCTGCTCACTTCCCCGCCCGCGACGGGTCCCGCCCCTTGAAGGGTGGCCGCGCCGCTCAGGGCGCGAGGTCGGTACGCAGCACCGGGTAGAGGTTGAAGCGCTCGTCCCAGGACGCATGGCGGCGCGCGAAGAACTCCAGGCGCGCATGCGGGTTCTTGGCGAAGGCCGGGTCGCTGTCCAGGCGGCGCTGGAACTCGGCCGCGACCGCCGGGTCGGCCGCCATCTGTTCGCGCGCCACGTCTTCGGCGACGTACTCTTCCATGTATTCCTTGCGCTCGTAGGCGGTGTTGAACATGCCCCAGCCCACCAGCGAGTCCGGCGCCTGCGGCTCCAGCATCGCCATCACCAGGCGCGCCTTCGGCTGGGCGATCGGCACGAACAGCGAACCGCGCGCAACCAGGCGCGGCTCCGCGCTCCACTTGCCTTCCAGCGTCAGGCGCTGGTGGCCTTCGAAGGAGGTGGCCCCGAAGCTGGCCTTGTCGGCGCGGAAGGTCTCGACCTGCGCCTGCGGGATCGCCTTGTCCAGCTTGCGGAAGCTGATGCCGTGCAGCTTGAGCTTCTCGGCGACCATGGCCGCGTAGGCGGCCGGCACGATGTAGCCGGCGCGCGGCGCCTTCACCTGCAGGTCCGGCACCACCTCTTCGCGCAGCGGCACCCGCCATACCTGCGGCTTGCTCTCGTCGTAGCGGGTCATCAGCATGCCCGAGATGTCCGAGGGCGTGCGGGTGTAGGCATAGCCCTGGAAATCGACCATCTGGGTCTTGTCGGTGGTGCGGTAGGTGAGCGCCACCGGGCTGTCGGCCAGTTGCGCGGCGCGGGCGTCGGCCGCGGCGGCGGCCTGGCGCCAGGCCTTGCCGTGCTGCGCCACCTGCTCGAGCACCGAGATCACGGTGTTGCGGGTCACGCGCACGCGGGTCGGATAGTCCTTCCAGGAATGGGTCTCGACCAGCATGGTCAGCCGATTACGCAACGGGAAATAACCAGTCGAAAAACGCGGGTCGGACGCGCCGTCCACGAAGCCCGACATCGGGTCGTCGGTCTGGGCGAAGGACATGTAGTAGGACTGGGGCATCGAGCCCTGTTTCGCAATGTCGGCGATCACGTTGCCGCGCAGCGCCAGGCCCAGCTTGCGCATCTCCGGGTCGCCGGTGTGCACCGGCTCGACCTGGATCGAGACGTCGTGCTGGAACTTGGCGCCGTCGGTCACGTGCAGGTCGACGTAGGCCAGGGGATCCCAGGCGTTCACCAGGCCCAGCATGGCCTGCATCTCGGGCGCGTCGGCCTTCACGTAGTCGCGGTTCAGGTTGTAGTTCTGGGCGGTGGTGCGCCAGCCCATCTCGACCGGGCCGCGCTGGTTCGGCCGGTTCCACTTTCCGAAGCGCTCGTGGCCGTCGACGTTGAACACCGGCACGAAGATCAGCACCTGCCGGTCGAGCGCACCCTTGGCCGCGCGCCCTTCCAACACTTCGCGCAGCGCCAGGAAGCCGGCGTCCTTGCCGTCGATCTCGCCGGCGTGGATGCCGCCCTGGATCAGGGTCACCGGCAGGCCCTGCCCCCTGGCCGCGGCCGGGGTGAAGGCGCCGCTGTTGCTGACCACCAGGGCCTTCATCGGCCGGTCTTCGGGCGTGCGCCCGAAATCGATGCATTTGACCTGGCGCGGATAGGCCTTCTGGAAGGCGCTGCACAGGGCGATCACCTCGTCGTAGCGGCCGGTGGCCTGGAAGCCCGAGCGTTCGGACACGGTGCTGAGCTTCGCCGGGACGGCGGCCTGCGACAAGGGAACGGCCGACAGCAGGGCCAGCAGGAATGCGGAACGGATCATCGGGCTAATCTCCGGCAATTAATAGGTTGCAAAGCCGAAGATTATAGACGCCTTCCAAGGTAGTGCGTCCAGGGAAGGCGGGCCTGGGGCCTGGCCCTCAGCGCGCCCGCGTGAGGATCGAGATTTCCTTCACTTCCGGACGCACGATCGAGGTCGGCGCCGAGCGTGCGCGGCTGCTTGGCGCAGGGCAGGCGTTGCTGTTGCGGTAGGCCAGCGCCGTGGCCAGCAGGCCCTCTGCCGGATCGCCCACCGGACGCGAAAGGTCGTCGGCCACCTGGCAGGTCGGCGCCAGGCCGTCCGGGAAGTCGCCGAAGCCCTTGTGGTTCACGCCCTTGAACTCGATCGAGAAATAGGTGGTGCCGCAGTTCGGCACCGGCGTGAAGCCGTAGGGCTTGCCGCAGGTCTGGCCGCCGATCTGGATCACCTCCACGTCGGCGCCGCGCAGGCCGTTGATCACGGCTTCGCTGGCCGAGCAGGTGCCGGCGGTGGTGAGGACGGTCACGCGGCGCAGGTTCAGGGTGGGCAGAGGGCTGCCGGGGCGGGCCGGGTCGGGCGACTCGAAGCCGTAGGCCGTATCGCGGAACATGATCGGCGCCTGGGGCGGCGTCTTGTCGTTGTACTGCGGACGCTCGAACACCTTGCCGGCGGTGGCCGCCGGGCCGGCGATCATGTAGGCCAGCTCGCTGGCGACGTAGAGCAGGCCGCCGCCGTTGTAGCGCATGTCCAGCACCAGGTCGGCCACGCCCTCGGCCTTGAGGCGGGTGAAGGCGTCGATCAGCTGCTTCTCGGAGACGCCGTTATGGGTCTCGAAGCTCAGGTAGCCGACCTTGCCGCTGGCGGTCTCGATCACCTTCACGTTCTTCACCGGCGCCACGCGCACCTCGGCGCCCGTCATGCTGACCTCGAAAGTAGCGCCGGCGCGCTCGAAGACGAAGCTGTGCGCCGTGCCCGCCGTCGCCGGGAACAGGCCGGCGTTGATGCGGTCGACCAGGGCAGGGTCGCCCGCATTGACGAAATCGATGCCGTCGACCTTGAGCAGGCGGTCGTTGCGGCGCAGGCCGGCCGCCGCCGCCGGCGAGCCGGGCTCGACCGCCGTAATCACCCACACGCGCGGGATGTTGGGTTCGCGGTTGCGGGTAAAGGTGATGCCGTAGCCGAGGTCGATGCCCTGGGTCTGCATGGCTTCCCATTCCGCGGTCGGATAAGTGAAGTGGTACTTGTCCTTGGGCTGGCCGGAGGCCGTCAGCGCCGGGGTCTTGAGCACCGCGAAATAATCGAGCGGGTTGCTGAAGTCCGCCATCTTGTAGGTGTTCGGGACTTCGTTGTACCAGAGGTAGTACTCGTTGGTCCAGGCGCGCAGGAACTTGAGCTCGTCCAGCAGGCTGCCCTGGCGGTCCGGATACGGCCGGCCGCTGGCGTCCACGCCGCTGCGTGGGGCGGCGCACTGGTTCCAGTAGCTGTCGTAGGCCTTGCCCAGCAGGTTGGGGTTGAGGTCTTCCGGCGTCGGCTGGCCGGCGCCCGGGGTCTGCGCCGGGGGCGTGGCCGCGGGCGGCTGCTGGGCCACCGGCGGCCGGCTGGTGCCGGAGGTGGCGCCGGGCGAGCCGCCGCCACCGCCGCAGGCGGCCAGCAGCAGCATCGCTGCAAGCGAGCTGGACAACAATCGAAGGGACGGTCGGAGGAAAACGGCCGGGCGCGGCCGGGAGAAATGCGGGCTCATGCGCCCGATTATAGATGCGCATGTGTCCCGCAAGATCAACGAAGTGTAACAGTTGAGGACGCCGAACAACGGATGATAACGGGTCGATAACACGACACCCGCACCGGGATGCACGACCGGCAACACCGGCCATGCATCCCTTCGCTCAGGCCGCGCGCGAGGCGGCCCCGGCCGGCGCGTGGAAGGCCGCCAGCAGCGCCGCTTCCTTCTCCTTGGCCGCCTTCAGGTGGCGTTCCTTCACGTGGCCGTAGCCGCGGATGTCTTCCGGGATGGAAGCGATCGCCACCGCCTGGGCCAGGTTGTCCGCCGTCAGCTTGGGCAGCAGGGCCGCGACGGTGTCGCGGTACTGGTGGACCAGGGCGCGCTCGGTGCGGCGCTCGGCGGTGTAGCCGAAGGGGTCGAAGGGGGTGCCGCGCAGGCCCTTCAGCTTGGCCAGCACGCCGAAGGCCTTCATCATCCAGGGGCCGTACTCGCGCTTGATGGCGCGGCCTTCCTTGTCGTGTTTGGCCAGCAGCGGCGGCGCCAGGTGGAACTTGAGGGTAACGTCGCCCTCGAACATGCCGGCGATCTTGGCGCGGAAGGCCGGATCGGTGTGCAGGCGCGCGACCTCGTACTCGTCCTTGTAGGCCATCAGCTTGTAGTAGTAGCGCGCCACCGCCTCGGTGAGGCGGGTGCCGGCGCCCAGCTTCGCTTCCGCGGCCCGCACCTGCTCCACGAAGGCCTGGTAGCCGGCGGCGTAGCGTGCGTCCTGGTAGGCGGTGAGCAGCTCGACGCGGCGCTTGAGCAGCTCGTCCAGGGTCTGGGTGCGCTTGAACTCGATCACCTGGGCCGGCGCGGCCAGCTTCTGGACCGCCGCCAGGTCGTGGGCGGCGCTGCGGCCCCAGTGGAAGGCGGCCTTGTTGAAGGCCACCGACACACCGTTGAGTTCGATCGCCTTGAGCAGGGCTTCCTCGCCCAGCGGCACGCGGCCCTTCTGGAAGGCATAGCCCAGCATGAACATATTGGTGGCGATGGCGTCGCCCAGCAGCGCGGTGGCGATGCGGCCGGCGTCGACGAAGTCGACGTTGCCAGCGCCGCAGGCCTGCAGGATGGCGCCGCGCGTGCCTTCGCCCGGGAACTGCCAGTCCGGGTTCTTGACGAAGGCGGCGGTGGTGGCGCCGGTGGCGTTGACGGCGGCCCAGGTGCGGCCCTCGCCCATGCGGCTCAGGGCGTCGCGGCTGGCGCTGACGATCTGGTCGCAGCCGATCACGAGGTCGGCGCTGCCGGTGCCGACCCGGGTCGAGTAGAGCTGGTCCTGGCGCGGGGCGATGCGCACGTGGGACATCACCGGGCCGCCCTTCTGGGCCAGGCCGCTCTGGTCGAGCACGATCGCGCCCTTGTTCTCGACGTGGGCGGCCATGGCCAGGATCTGGCCGATGGTCACCACGCCGGTGCCGCCGACGCCGGCGATCAGGATGCCGAAGGGCGCGTCGATGGCGGGAACGGTGGGCGCGGGCAGCGCGGGCGGCGCGGCCTCGCCGGCGGCGGCCTTCTTCGGCTTCTTGAGGGCGCCGCCTTCGACGGTCACGAAGCTGGGGCAGAAGCCGGACACGCAGGAAAAGTCTTTATTGCACGAGGACTGGTTGATCTGGCGCTTGCGGCCCAGTTCGGTTTCCAGGGGTTCGACCGACAGGCAGTTTGACTGCACCGAGCAGTCGCCGCAGCCTTCGCACACCGCTTCGTTGATGACGGCGCGCTTGGCCGGGTCGGGATACTCGCCCTTCTTGCGGCGGCGCCGCTTCTCGGACGCGCAGGTCTGGTCGTAGATCACGGCCGACACGCCCGGCATCTCGCGCAGCTCTTTCTGCACGTCCATCAGCTCGGCGCGGTGGCGCACGGTGACGCCTTCGGCCCAGGCATAGTCGTCCGGGTACTTGCCCGGGTCGTCGGTGACCACGATGATGGGTTTCACGCCCTCGGCCGCGATCTGGCGCGTGATCATGCCCGGGTCGAGCGGACCGTCCACGTTCTGGCCGCCGGTCATGGCGACCGCGTCGTTGTACAGGATCTTGTAGGTGATGTTCACCTTGGCCGCCACGGCCGCGCGGATCGCCAGGATGCCGGAGTGGAAATAGGTGCCGTCGCCCAGGTTGACGAACACGTGCTTTTCGTCGGTGAAGGGCGACTGGCCGATCCAGGTCGTGCCTTCGGCGCCCATGTGGGTGAAGGTCGAGGTCTCGCGGTCCATCCACAGCACCATGTAGTGGCAGCCGATGCCGGCCATGGCGCGCGAGCCTTCCGGCACCTTGGTCGAGCTGTTGTGCGGGCAGCCCGAGCAGAAGAAGGGAATGCGGTCGGTCTGGGGGTTGGGCTTGGCCGGGATGTTCTTGAGCACCAGTTCCTTCGCCTCGAGGTAGGCGATGCGTTCCTTCACGCGCTGCTCGACCGGGTGGCCGGCGCAGTAGTGCGAGATGCGCGAGGCGATGGCGCGCGCGATCTGGGCCGGGCTCAGCTCGTAGGTGGCGGGCAGCAGCCAGTCGCCGTGGCCCATGCGGTCCTTGTTGCTCCACTCGCCGGTGTCGTCGAACTTGCCGACCACGCGCGGGCGCTCGCCATCCGGCAGGTTGTACAGGGCTTCCTTGAGCGCGTACTCCATCACCTGGCGCTTCTCTTCCACCACCAGGATCTCGTCCAGGCCGCGCGCGAACTCGTGCACGCCTTCCGATTCGAGCGGCCAGGTCATGCCGACCTTGTACAGGCGCAGGCCGATGTCGCGCGCCGCCTGTTCGTCGATGCCGAGATCGGCCAGGGCCTGGCGGGTGTCCAGGTAGCTCTTGCCGGCGGTGATGATGCCGATCTTGGGACGCGGGCTGTCCCAGATGATGCGGTTGAGCTTGTTGGCGCGGGCATAGGCCAGGGCCGCATACCACTTGAAGTTATTCATCCGCACTTCCTGGTCCAGCACGGCGTCCGGCCAGCGAATGTTCAGGCCGCCCGGGGGCAGTTCGAAGTCGGTCGGCATGGCGATCTGCACCCGGTCCGGGTCGAGGTCGACCACGGCGCCCGACTCGATGATGTCGGTCACGCACTTCATCGACACCCACAGGCCGGTGTAGCGGCTCATGGCCCAGGCGTGCAGGCCGTAGTCCAGGTATTCCTGCACCGAGGACGGGTACAGCACCGGGATGCCGCAGTGGGTCAGGATGTGGTCCGACTGGTGGGCGGTGGAGGAAGACTTGGCGGCATGGTCGTCGCCGGCCAGCACCAGCACCCCGCCGTGCGGGGCCGAACCGGCGTTGTTGCCGTGCTTGAAGACGTCGCCGCAGCGGTCCACGCCCGGGCCCTTGCCGTACCACATGGCGAACACGCCGTCGTACTTGGCGCCGGGGTAGAGATTGGTCTGCTGGGTGCCCCAGACGGCGGTGGCCGCCAGGTCTTCGTTCATGCCCGGATGGAACTTGACGTGGTGGGCCTCGAGGTGCTTGCGCGCCTTCATCGCGGTCTGGTCGACGGCCGTGACCGGGGAGCCGCGGTAGCCGGTGATGTAGCCGGCGGTGTTCAGGCCGGCCTTCAGGTCGCGTTCGCGCTGCAGCATCGGCAGGCGCACCAGCGCCTGGGTGCCGGTCATGAAGGCGCGGCCGCGCTCGAGCGTCCATTTGTCGTCGAGGCTGATGTCGTGCTGCGGCAGCGCCAGGCTGGCGCGCTCCAGGGGTGCGTTCATTCGGTGTCTCCGTTTCGCATCAAGGCGGCCGGCGGCGGGTGCCGCGGCGCGTGGCGAACTGGCCCCCCGTGGCGCCGGCGCGACGACTCTTGACGGTCTCTGGTGCGCGCTTGGCAGGCTGGGCCAGCCTTCCTCCAATATGGCGACCAGTATAGTCCCGGCCCTCCGGCATTAAATTCCAATCAATTCCCCCGCTTGCCTGAATTGCGCAATAAAATTGCGGTACGCACGCATCGAACGAGGTAAGTATGTCAAAGATTGAATTGGATAAAACCGACCGCAAGATCCTCGAGATCCTGCAGACCGACGGGCGCCTGTCGAACCAGGACGTGGCCGAGCGCGTCAACCTGTCCCCGTCGCCCTGCCTGCGCCGCATCAAGCGTCTGGAGGAAGCGGGCGTGATCCGCCAGTACGTGGCCCTGCTGGACCCGGACAAGATCGGCCTCGGCCTGCTGGCCTACGTCAACGTGCGTCTGGAAAAGCACAGCGAAGTGGCGAGCGCCTCGCGCGCCCCCGGCCTGCCGGCGACCTCGCCGCGCAACGACTTCGCGGTCTCGGTCGGCAGCTGGCCGGAAGTGGTGGCCTGCTATGCGATGACGGGCGAGATGGACTTCCTGCTGCGCGTGCACGTGCAGGACATGGATCACTTCTCGCGCTTCATGATGGGCACCCTGCTCAAGCACCCGGCGGTGCTGGACGTGAAGTCGAGCTTCGCACTGCAGCGAATCAAGGAAACCACGGCCATGCCGCTGGTGTAAGCCGGCGCCGTCGAAAATTCGGCGTCCGGCCTTCCCGGGGGCATACCCTGGCCCGGCCCGGGCGCCAATGCGCCGAGGGGCGCCAGGGATTGCTGGAAGAGATTTCTTATTCTTTCCCGGCATAAGCTGGCATGAATTCATTCGTTTTTCGCGAATGGCAGAGTGATTAAGCTTGCGCTTTTGTTCATCCAACAAGCGCTTTCTCATGCCTCTGCTTCCCTTCCGCTTCAATGTCGTCCGGGCCTGCCTGCCGGCCCTGCTTCTCCTTCCCGCTGCCCAGGCGGCGGCGCAAACCCAGGATGCCGGCCAGACCGCGACCGTGACCGTCACCGGTTCGCGCATCCCGCGCGCCGGCCTCGAAGGCCCCTCGCCGGTAACCGTGATCAGCTCCCAGGACATCACCCGCCTCGGCTACAAGAACGTCTTCGACGCCCTCAACAACCTGACCCAGAACAGCGGCTTCGTGCAGGGCGCGGACTTCGGCAACACCTTCACCCCGTCGGCCAACGCGATCAGCCTGCGCGGCCTCGGCCCCAACCACACCCTGGTGCTGCTCAACGGCCGCCGCCTTGCCGACTTCCCGATCGCCTACGAAGGCACGGTGAACTTCACCAACCTGGCCAACATCCCGGCCGCCGTCATCGAGCGCATCGAGGTGCTCAACGGCGGCGCCTCGGCCATCTATGGCTCGGATGCCATCGCCGGCGTGGTCAACGTGGTGCTCAAGAAAAAGGCCGACGGCTTGGAACTGAACCTGAAGGCCGGCGGCACCTCGCGTGGCGGCGGCAATGACCGCCGCCTGCAGCTGTCCGGCGGCGGCGGCGCCGGCCAGCTGGACGGCGTGTTCGCCCTCGAATTCTCGGAGCGCGACCCGCTGTGGAGCCTGGACCGCGACTTCATGGCGCGCCGCCTGTCGGGCACCCCGACCAACGTGCTGTCGCGGCGCGACGTGCGCAGCAATACCTACATCGACCTGGGCGACGCCTGCCGCGGCCTGGGCGACCTGTTCGGCGGCACCACCGCGCCCTACACGGCCGGACGGCGCGGCAGCTACTGCGTGTCGACGGCGGCCTCGCCCACCCACTGGACGGTCCAGACCGGCAACCGCAGCGCCAACGGCTACGGCAGCCTGAACTACGCGCTGGAGAACGGCCACAGCCTGTTCGCCGACCTGCTGGTCTCGCGCAACGAAAGCTGGAACAACACGCGCGGCCCGAACTGGACCTCGAACTCCACCGGCGCCAGCTATTTCCGCAACGCGAGCACCAACGCCTACGAGGCCTGGACCAAGTTCATCGCCCCCGAGGAGTACGGCGGCGCGGGCCGCTACAACCGGCGCTGGGACGACGACGCGGCGGCGATCACGATCGGCGCGCGCGGCCGCATCCCCGGCAGCGCATGGGATTACGAGGCGGCCTACAACGCCTCGGTCTACCGCAGCCGCAACCACGTGCCGCGCGCCCGCGCCAACATCGACGGCTTCTTCCTCGGGCCGAAGCTGGGCACGGACGCGGCCGGCATCCCGATCTACGCGCCCGACGCCGCGCGCCTGACCCGGCGCCTGACCCAGGCCGAGTTCGACGGCATCACCGACTTCTCGCACAGCCGCGACGAATCCTGGACCAATACCCTGAGCCTGTCCGCCAACGGCGAACTGCTGCGCCTGCCCGCCGGCCCGCTCAAGCTGGCGCTGGTGGCCGAAGCCGGCCGCCAGGGCTATACCAACGAAGCCGACCCGCGCATCAATGCCGGCTACTTCAACATCGCCACCCCGACCGTGGACGCGGGCGGCACCCGCGGCCGCGCCGCGCTCGGCGCCGAGGCCAGCATCCCGCTGCTGGCGAAGCTCACCGCCACCCTGGCCGGCCGCTACGACCGCTACGAGTTCGCCGGCCGCCACGACGGCCGCTTCACCTACAACGGCGGCCTGGAGTGGCGTCCCAGCCGCGAGCTGCTGCTGCGCGCCACCCACGCCACCAGCTTCCGCGCGCCGGACATGAACTACATCTACAAGGCGCGCGGCACCGGCTACTATTCCTCGACCACCGACTACTACCGCTGCGCCCAGTCCGGCCAGCCGATCGAGCGCTGCGAGTACGCCAACGTCTCGCCAGGCGCGGACTACGTGCAGATCGGCAGCCCCGACCTGCGCTCGGAACAGGGCAAGTCCTCCGGCATCGGCCTGGTCTGGTCGCCGAGCAGCAGCTTCGACACCTCGCTCGACTACTGGCGCTTCAAGATCGACAACCTGGTGACCAACCTGTCGGCCGACAAGCTGCTGCGCGACGAGGCGCGCTGCCGCCTGGGCCAGGACGACATCGCTTCGCCCTCCTGCGTGGACACCCTGGCGCGGGTGCAGCGCTTCCCGCTCAACGCCCTGAACCGCCCGGGCGAGATCCGCGAGATCCGGGTCAACCCGATCAATGCGGCCGAGCAGGAAACCAGCGGCATCGACGCCACCCTGCGCTACGCCCTGCGTGGCACGCGCTGGGGCGACTTCAACTTGCGAGCCAATTACTCGAAGACCCTGACCCAGCGCTACCAGCAATTCGCCGGCGATCCGGTCGAAGATCGCCTGCATGCCCTGGACAGCAGCGACTGGCCGGACAAGCTGGGCGCCAGCCTGGCCTGGACCGCCGGCCGCTGGACCAACACCCTGTCGGCCACCCGCTACGGCAAGATCCCGAATGCCGCGCAGGAGGACTGGCTGACGCCGACCACCCTGGTGAACTGGTCGACCGTGCTGCGCTATGACGAGCGGCTGACCGTGTCCTTGATCGTCAACAACCTGTTCAACAAGGTGAAGATGGACGCGAGCGGCGGCTGGCCTTACTACCCGGTGGGTAACTACAGCCCGGTGGGACGGATCGGCTGGGTGGAAGCGAACTACCGCTTCTGAGCGGCGGGGGGAGTGCCCGCTCCCCTATCACTTAAGTGCAGGCTATTGCCTCAAGCTATGGCCTGCCCCGATTTACGCATGGGTTTTGTCATCCTGCTTACATAGTCGATCGCTACTGTCTCCCGGTTGCCGGCGCGTCGCCCGGTCCAGCCAACAGAGGAAACAGTGACAACGACAGTCTTCACCCAAGCAGTACGCAAGGCGCGCCGCGGCGGCGGCGCGGTCCTGGTCGGTCTCGCGGCCCTGCCGCTGCATGCCCAGGAGGCAACTTCCACCGCCACAGCCCAGGGCGCGGCCCAGGCCGATGCCACCCCGGCCGAGGTGGTCGTCACCGGCACCGCCGCCCGCCAGTCCAAGCTCAAGGCCAGCTACTCGATCACCACCATCAACGAGGAAACCCTGCGCATGCAGGCGCCCACCTCGGTTACCGAGGCGGTCAAGTCGGTGCCCGGCTTCTGGGTCGAGGCCTCGGGCGGTGAAGCCTCGGGCAATATCCGCGCGCGCGGCATCCCGGTCGACGGCTTCGGCTCGGTGACCCTGCTGGAAGACGGCATCCCGATCCAGCACGACCCTTCGCTCGGCTTCCTGAACGCCGACCAGGCCTTCCGCCTCGACGAGACCATCGACCGTATCGAGGTGGTGCGCGGCGGCCCGTCCTCGGTGTTCTACACCAATGCGCCGGCCGGCGCGATCAACTTCCTGTCGCGCGAGATCGGCGAGCGCCGCAACGGCCTCCTCAAATTCACCGCCAGCGACAAGGGCCAGCGCCGCGCCGACTTCTGGGCCGCCACCCCGCTGGCCGACGGCTGGGGCGTGGGCATCGGCGGCTTCTACCGCATCGACGACGGCATCCGCAGCCCGGGTTTCCGCGCCAATGACGGCGGCCAGCTGCGCCTGAAGCTGGTCAAGGAGATCGACCGAGGCCGCATCACGATCGACGCCAAGCACCTGGACGACAAGGTGGCGCTGTTCCTGGCGATCCCGATGCGCACCTATGCGGACGGCAAGATCCGCGCCGTGCCCGGCTTCGACGGCAACTACGGCACCGTGGCCGGTCCCGAGACCCGCTTCGTACGCATGAAGATGGGCGACGGCGGCGTTTACGAGTTCGACAACACCGAAGGCACCCATGTGCGGCGCGACCAGCTCAGCGTCAAGCTGGAGAAGGAGCTGGGCGAATGGCGCCTGACCGAGGCCCTGCGTTACGCCGACACCCGCACCCAGCGCAACGGCGTGTTCGCCAACCAGTTGCAGAGCATCCAGTCCTTCCTGGCGCAGTCGCGCAACCTGCTGGCGCGCGTGCCCGGCGCGGTCTCGCTGGCACTGCAACCGGTGAACGCGCCCGGCACGCCCTATGCGGGCGAGAACGGCCTGATGATCGTCGGCGGCCTGCGCGGCGTCACCATCCCGCTCGAGGAAGTCGTCAACGACCTGCGCCTGTCGCGCCGCTTCATGCTGGGTGGCCAGGCCCACGACATCACGGCCGGCTATTATTTCGCCCGCTTCGACCAGGGTTTCGACCGCTATTCCTCGAGCGTGCTGCTGGGCGCGCAAAGCCAGGCGCCCCTGCTCGACCTGGTCGGCCTGGATGCTTCCGGCAAGCCGGTTGGCACCCTGACCGAGCGCGGCATCTACCAGTACGGCTACGAATGGGAAAACGCGGAAGGCGATTCGACCACCCACGCGCTCTACCTGGCCGACGAATGGCAGCTCAGCCCGGCATTGCGCCTGGACGGCGGCCTGCGCTGGGAGCGCGTGCGCACCAAGGGCTGGACCGAGCGCCCCACCAACGTCGACCTGGGCAGCTTCGCCGCCTCGCGCATCCGCACCGGCAGCGGCGTGTTCGACCGCTACGACTACCACTTCGACAAGACCGGCTGGACCCTGGGCGCCAACTACCAGCTGGCGAAGAACGCCGGCCTGTTCGGCCGCTGGACCAGCGCCTTCCGCCTGCCCAACCTGAGCTCCTACATCACCAATCCGGGCGCCAAGCCGGTGATCCAGACCATGGACCTGGCCGAGGTCGGCTACAAGTACCGCAGCGCCCTGTTCGACCTCTACCCTACCCTGTTCTATTCGAAGTACGACAACGTCAGCTACACCAACTACGTGTTCTCGCTCGACAACGCGAGCGCGGCGCCCCAGACCGGCTACGCCTCGACCCGCAGCTACGGGCTGGAACTGGAAGGCATGCTGCGTCCCGCTTCCTGGGCCGACCTGGGCCTCACCCTGACCCTGCAGGAACCGGAATACCGCAACCTGCGCTACACCGACCGGGTCAACAACCTGCCGGTGCAGCGCGACTTCAGCGGCAACCGCCTGGTGCGCGTGCCCAAGGTGAGCGCGCGCCTGACCCCGGGCCTGAACCTGCTGGGCGACGACCTGCGCCTGCAGCTGACCTGGGAATACCAGGGCGACCGTTATGTGGACTCGGCCAATTCGGTCCGCCTGCCGTCTTACCAGGTGTGGAACTTCTCTGCGCGCTACCGCATCGCGCCCAACCTCACCGGCTATGTCTACGTCGATAACATCGATAACTCGCAGGGCCTGACCGAGGGCAACCCGCGTGCGGGCGAGCTGCAGAATGCCGACGCCGGGGCCAACACCTTCCTCGCGCGCCCGTTGCTGGGCCGTGCGCTGCGCGCCGCGCTGAAGTTCGACTTCTGAGCCTCGCCTGTCCTGGCGGGCGGCCTGCGCCGTCCGCCATTGTCCTTTCCTGCATGGAGCCCCGATGCGCCTGTTCGCCTTACTCTTCCTGCTGCTGGCCGGCCATGCCGCCGCCGGGCTTCCCGACCTCGTCCTGCGCGGCAGCCTGAACGGTCAGGACCACCAGACCTACCGCAGCCTGCCCTTCCAGGTGCCGGCCGGGGTCGAACGCATCACCGTCGAGTTCGACTACAGCGGCAAGGAGGAACGCGCGGTGATCGACCTCGGCCTGCTCGGCCCGCGCGGTGAGCTGCGCGGCTGGAGCGGCGGCAACAAGCGCGTATTCACCATCAGCAGCGTGGACGCCACGCCCTCCTACCTCCCGGCGCCGACCGTGGCCGGCGAATGGGCGCTGCTGCTCGGCATTCCCAACCTCCGTCCACAGGGGCGGGCCGAGTACACGGCGCGCATCTGGTTCTCGCGCGGCCTGGCCGCGGCCGACGAACCGCCCCTGCTGCGCGCGCCCCTGCGTACCGGGCCGGCCTGGTACCGGGGCGACCTGCACAGCCACACCGGGCACAGCGACGGCAGCTGCGCCACCGCCAACGGGGGCGCCGCCCTGCCCTGTCCGCTTGCCCTGACGGTGCAGGCGGCGCTGGCGCGCAAGCTGGACTTCCTCGCGATCACCGAGCACAACCACGTCGGCCATGCGGCCGCGCTGCGCGAACACCAGCCCTATGCCGACCGCCTGCTCCTGATGCCGGGCCGCGAGATCACCACCTTCTACGGGCACGCCAACCTGTTCGGGACGCTCGCACCGCTCGATTTTCGCATCGGCCCCGGCGGCCACCGCGACATGGACGCCCTGCTGGGGACGGCCAGCGCGCTGGGCGGCCTGGTGTCGATCAACCATCCGGTGCGGCCCTCGGGCGAGGCCTGCATGGGCTGCGGCTGGGAACAGGACACCGACATGCGCCGGGTCCAGGCCATCGAGGCGGTCAACGGGGCCGACGCCGACACGGCCTGGTCCGGCATCCCCTTCTGGCACGCCCAGCTCAGGCGCGGCCTGCGCATCACGGCCATCGGCGGCAGCGACAACCACCGGCCCGACCGCCACGAAGGTGGCGTCGGCAGCCCGGCGACCGTGGTCTATGCGCGCGAGCTGTCCCAGCTTGGCGTGCTGGAGGCGATCCGCGCCGGCCGCGTCTTCGTCGACATCGAGGGCAGCCCGGACCGCATGCTGGAATTTAATGCGCGCGCCGGGGCGGCGCAGGCGATGATGGGCGAGGCGCTGGCGGCGCCGCGTGGCGCCGAGGTGCGCTTCACGCTGCGGGTGGCGCGTGCCAGCGGGGCGCGCATCGCCCTGCTGCTGGATGGCGAGCCTGCGCCCCTGCTGGACCGGCCCGATGTGGACGGTGACGAGATCGTGCGCGCCTTCAGCTGGCGCAGCGATGGACGCCGGCACTGGATACGGGTCGACGTGCGCGATTCCGCAGGCAAACTCATCCTGCTGGGTAACCCGATCTATCTCAACCCCGACGCCGACTAGGGCTCAACAGGACGAGCGCGGGGCGAGCCTGACCCAGGTGTCGGGCCGGCCCTCGGTCTCCGGCAAGGGCTCGCCCAGCGCGGGCCAGGCCCGGCTTCTCAGATGATGACAAGCGGCCCAGTTCCCCTCCCGGGGGCAGGGCTCGCCGCTGGCCACCACCGGCAGTTCGCCGGCGGCGGCGCGCGCCAGGGTTCGCAACTCGGCCAACTCGCACTTCACGTAAAGAAAAAAGTCCCAGTCGCTCAGGTCTTCGTCCGGCACGAAACTGGGATTGTTCGCATACATCCAGGCATAGCGTGCGGCGTCGTAGCCGACTTCGACCAGGATTTCGCCGGCGCCGCCGAGCAGGCGGAAGGTATTGAAGCCGGAACGCTCCTTGCCGTCGCTGTGGACGGCAGGCTCCAGCGTGGCGTGCGCGCCGGGCAGCAGTTCGCGCAGGCCGCCGTGCGCTTCCCGGCGGAACAGGACGATGCGGCGCTCGTCCTGCGTCCGGAACACCAGCTCGTCCTCCTCGTTCCAGTACAGGCAGTAGCGCCGCCCGTCCTCGACCGCAAAGCTGCCGCGCACCTCGTAGTCGAGCCGGTAGGCCAGGGGCATCAGGCCGACGAGGATCGGCTCTCCTTGAACATCCCCGACCGGCTGCCAGCGTCCGCTGCGGTCGTCGAGGTCGACCAGGCCGGCGACGGTATGATGCGGGTAGATGAGCATGGGAGAGTCAAGGAGGGTGGACCAGCCGGTATTGTCGCGTTTTCCGGCCCGCCATGCCGTCCGGATGTCGAAACGCGCGCGGCCCCTTCGTCGTGGGAACAGAGGGCCGTCCTCTGCCACCTTACGATGAGGGATTCCTGATCATGTCGACCAATACCATCGAGCTGCACCGCGTCCTGAAGTCCAGCCCGGATCGCGTCTACCGCGCCTTCACCACCCCCGCCGCCTTCGCCAAGTGGCTGCCGCCCTACGGCTTTTTCGCCACCGTGCACGAGGCCGACGTGCGCCCCGGCGGCTCTTACCGCATGTCCTTCACCAACCTGGGCACGGGCCACGAGGAATTCTTCGGCGGCGAGTACGAGGAACTGGAGCCGGGCAAGCGGCTGCGCTACACCGCCGCCTTCGAGGATCCGAGCCTGCCCGGCCGGATGCGCACCACGGTCGTCCTGCGCGAGGTGTTCTGCGGGGTCGAGGTGCGCATCACCCAGGAGGGCATCCCGGCCGTGATCCCGGTCGAGGCCTGCTACCTGGGCTGGCAGGAATCGCTGGACCAGCTCGCCAAGCTGAGCGAGCCGGACATCAGGGAGTGACCGGCTTCTTCGACAGCGCCTGCAGGCGCCGCGCGTGGTCCGCGATCACCGCGAGCGTCGAGGCGTCGCTGTCGAACACGCCATACATGCCCTGCTCTTCCTGGGGCGGATCGCCCATCAGGTCGTTGCCCGGCTTCCACCAGTAATCGGCATTGGCGGCCCGCCCTGCCCCGTTCCAGGCCCAGAAGTTCCAGCCCATCACCGGGTCGCCGGCCTCGGCGCGCCGCTGCACCAGGCCGAACACCTCCTTGTAGAAGCGATCGCGCACCGTGGTCGGCGATTTCGGGTCGAAGGAGGCGCCGTCGCGGTCGAGGCCGAATTCTTCCAGCACGATGGGTTTACCCAGGGCCTTGGCGTAGTCGACGTGCACGTTCAAGTAGTGCAGGCTCTTTTCCATCATGCCGTCCCAGGTCTCGGCCGGGCGCCTGGCGTCGAACCAGCCCCAGTTCCTCGGCCACAGGTGGTAGGTCAGGTAGTCGACCGCCGGCGTGCGGTGCGCGTCAAAGAAGAGTTTCTCGTCGCGCGCCGACCCGGCCAGGCCTTCGCTGCCGGTGCTCACCAGGTGATTGGGGTCGAGCGAGCGGATGTAGGCGGCCGAGTCCGCGATCCACTTCACGTACACCGCCTTCTGCTTCGCGCTGGACTTGGCCCCGCCCGGTCGCGGTTCGTTGGCCAGCTGCCAGGACAGGATCGCCGGGTCGTCGCGGTAAGGCTTGTTGGTGACCGTGTTGACGCGCTTGACCACATGGGCAATCACGCGCCGGTATTCGCGCTGGGCGGCCTCGTTGGTGTAGAAGCCCGCGGTCTCGTTCATGTAGCGCTCGTACTCGCGGCTGACATTGGGATCGTGGGCCGGCACGCCGGTGAACCAGTTGAGGTACTGGGTCATGCCGCCCGACCACTGCCAGTAATTGTTCAGGTAGATCACGGCCGTCATGTCGCGCTTGCCGAGTTCGGCCATCAGGAAGTCGAGGCCGCGCAGCAGGTTCTCGTCGTAGACGCCGGGCTTGCTGGTGGTGGCGGGGCTGACCGCGCTCTTCATGACGGTCTGCTCGGCCACGGCCAGCACGCGCAGGTTGTTGATGCCGAGCGACTTGAGCCGGTCCAGTTCCTTCAGCAGGCGCGCGCGGTCGCCGACGGCGGATGGGGCGCCCAGCCAGGCGCCGTACCAGAGATTGGTGCCGGCGATGTAGTAGGGGGCGCCGTGGCGCACCAGGCGGGCGTCCTTGACGGTGACGAAGGCCGGCGTCGGCGCGGCCTGGGCCAGGGTCCAGGCGCAGGCGGCGAGCAGGCCCAGGGCAAGATGGCGGGGGCGGAAGGCGTGGAGCAGGCGTCTCATCGTGGTTCCTCTACGGGGCATGGATCGGAACATTGTGATGAAACGACAAGACCCGGTCAAACACCGGCTGGGTCCGGACGCGAAGTTTAGCGTCCCCGCTAAACAGGCCGGCTCACTTCTTGGGCGAGAACCACTTGGCGGCGGCGCGGGCGTTGGCCTTGACGGTGTAGTCGATGACGGCGAACTGCTCTTCCAGCGCTTCGGCCATCACGCTGCCGGGGCTGGGCGGCGGCAACTGCAGGTAGGCGTCGGCTTCGCCGTACTCGCGCTTGATCCGCATCCCCGCCTTCTTCGCGATGTGCATCATGGTCTGGTTCGAGGACAGGCACTGCATGTAGAGGGTGTCGATGTCGGAATTGCGGCAGTGGGTGGCGGCGCGCTGGAAAAGACGGGTGCCCACGCCCTGGCCGCGCGCCGATGCCGAGACCGACACGCCGAATTCGGCCACCCGCTCCTTGGTCGTGGTCTTGTGCGGCCCCTTCGAGTCGGCGCTGGAGAAGGCCAGGTGGCCGACGCCGACCAGCTGAAACACGTTGCTCAGCACCCCGAACACGATGTCGCGCGAAAAGTCGATCTTCGCCACATAGGCCTTGATCTGCTCGTCCGGGATCATGCTGCCGAAGCGCAGCAGGCGGTCGCTGGGGTCCAGCGCCAGGAAATGGCGCAGGATGCGCCGGCGGTCGCGCTCGGCGAGTTCCTTGACCAGCACGGTGGGCTGGCCCTTCTTGCCGCGCAAGCCCTGCAGCCAGCGGCGCAACGGATTGTCCCACATGATCGCACCCTTATTGTGCACTGCAACAAATGGCATTCTAGCCGAACCGGCGCTAGCCGCAGTTCGCCACGCTTATTGTCGCGCTGTCGCTGCGGGAATGCTAGCTCGGCGTCAGCCACTGGGCCTGCGGGCTGACCACGAAGGTCCCCTTGCCCGACTGCTTGGCCTCGTACATGGCCTTGTCGGCGTCGGCCAGCAGGGCCGCCTGGCCGCGCGCCGCGCCGGCCTGGCCGCGCGCGCTGGCGATGCCGATGCTGGCCGAGATCTTGACCGGATGGCCGTCGGCCTCGGTGATCGACTCGATCTGCTCCAGCGCCAGGCGCGCCACCCGCAGCGCGCCCTCCCGGGTGGTGACTTCTTCCAGCATGATCACGAATTCGTCGCCGCCCAGGCGCGCCAGCGCGTCCTCGGCGCGCAGCTTGTCCTGGACCCGGCGCGCCACCATCTGCAGCACCAAGTCGCCGGTCGCGTGGCCCCAGGTGTCGTTGACGGCCTTGAAGCCGTCCAGGTCGATGAACATCACCACCACCACGCTGTCGCGGCGGTCGCTGCGCGCCAGCGCGCGCTCCAGCAGGCGGGTAAGCTGGCGGTAGTTGATCAGGCCGGTCAGGCTGTCGTGCTGGGCCAGGCGCTCGAGCTGCCGGGATTGCGCTTCGAGTTCGGCGGTGCGCTCGGCCACGCGCTGCTCCAGGGTTTCGTTGGCGGCCTGCAGGCGGTAATTGACCTCGCCGATGATGCGGTAGCTGCGCCGCAGGCGCCAGCCGGCATAGGCCAGCAGCACCAGCAGCACCGCCGAATAGGCGAACAGGTAGCCGCGGTAGCGCTGGCGTTCCAGCAGCACGGTGTCGAATGAGCGGTCGTACTCGCGCCCCAGGCGGTCGAGGGCGGCGCCCAGGCCCGTGGCCGCGATCTGGGCTTCGAGGCGGTTTTCCAGCGGACGCTTTTCCAGGATCACGCGGCAGCTCTTGATCAGGGCGTCCATCTTCTCGACCACGGCGGGCGAGAAGGCGATCTGCTGGGCCGCGACGTCGCCCAGGATCTCGTCGATGTGGGTGGCCAGGGCCGGGGTCGGCGCCAGGTTGTAGCGCAGGATCTCGGTGAGCAGCGAATTGAGGGTGGTGTCCAGGCGCACCACGATGCGAGCCGGCGCCAGCGCGCCTTCGATGCCGCTCAATTCGGTCTTGAGGTCGGCCACCGCCGGCGGCACGTGCTGCAGGGCTTCGCGCAGCGGCGGGTTGTGGCGCGCGAACTGGGTCACCAGCTGCTCCTTGTCGCGCAGCGCGCGCCGCAGGCTGGCGTAGGCGGCCGGCGCCTCCGCGCCGGGCGTGAGCGGCAAGGCCTCGCCCAGGCGCTCCATCAGGTCGTGCATGCGCGGCAGGCTGGCGGTCAGGGCCGGGTCTGCGGGCGCGCGCCCGATGTGGGCGCGCAGGATGTTGGCGTCCCATTCGGCGTCAAGCTTTTCCAGCTCGCGCAGGTTGAGGGTGACGCGGGTGCGCACCTCCGGATCGACCGCCTCGGTCCGGATGAACAGGAAGACCAGCAGCAGGCTCAGGACCAGCACCGCCGCCCCGGCCAGCAGCAGGCGGCGACGCGGACTCAGGCTCGCTGCGCGCCGCGCCAGCACGCCAGACATGTTATTCCCCCATTGCAACAAAATCGCTCACCGAAGAATAGCAGGACTGCGGCAAGCGCCGCGCACAGGGTGTAACCGTGTGTAACACGGCGGCGCGACGGGAATTCTTCCTATGCGCCGTGGGTCAGGAAGCCAGGTCCAGCGCGCCGCGCACGGCCTCGATGCGGGCGGCGCGGACTGCTTCCGGGATCTGTTCGCGCCGCCCGGCCAGGCGCGCGGCGATCTCGCCGGCGTTCACGGCGCGCGCCGCGCCCAGGGCCTGCAGCAGGCGCACGTCCTCCGCGCAGGACGGGCCGGCGGGACGGGAGGGGTCCTGCTGCGCGCCGCCTGCCTGCGCGATGGTGGTGGCCGCCAGCAGCATCTCGGCGAAGCGCTCCGGCTTGCGGAAGGCGTCGCAGCGCTCGAACAGGGCGACCACGGCCTCCGGATCCGCCGCCCGCCCCACGGCCAGAATGTCGCGCTCGCGCGCGGTCATCAATGCCAGGTCGCGGCAGTCGTTGGGCACGCGCAGGCGCTTGCAGAGCTGCTGGATCGGCGCCAGACCCGGGCCCAGTTCGTGCACCAGGACGGCGAAGCGCAGCGCGAGCGGGAGGCCGCGGCCGGCGGCGGCGTCGACCAGCCGCAGCACGCGCTCGCCGGCGTCGCCGTCTTCAGGCGCAGGACGCTCCCACAAGGCATCGAGTTCGGGCAGGATGCGCGCCAGGGCGCCGCAGGCCCGCAGCACCTCGAACATGCGCGAGGGCCGCTTTTCCATCAGGCCGCGCGCCAGTTCCTGCCACACGCGCTCGGGCACCAGGGCGTCGGCCTCGCCCTCTTCCACCATGCGCCGCATCAGGGCCAGGGTGCTGTCGGCCACGCTGAAGTCGGGCAGGCGCGCGGCGAAGCGCGCCAGGCGCAGGATGCGCACCGGGTCCTCGGCGAAGGCGTCGGAGACGTGGCGGAACACGCGTTCGCGCAGGTCCTGGCGGCCGCCATAGGGGTCGACCAGCTCGCCGTCCTCACCCAGCGCCATGGCGTTGATGGTCAGGTCGCGCCGCACCAGGTCCTGTTCGAGGGTGACGTCGGGCGCGGCGTGGAAGGCGAAGCCGTGGTAACCCCGGGCGGTCTTGCGCTCGGTGCGCGCCAGCGCGTATTCCTCCTGGGTCTCGGGATGGAGGAAGACCGGGAAATCCTTGCCGACCGGGCGGAAGCCCGCCGCCAGCATCTGCTCGGGGGTGGCGCCGACCACCACGTGGTCGCGGTCCTGGACCGGCAAGCCCAGCAGCTGGTCGCGGACGGCGCCGCCGACGACGTAGCTGCGCATGGCTCAGCCCGGCAGATCGGAATCGCGCAGCGTGGTCGGGTCTTCCTCGCGCATGGCCTCGTCGACCCAGCGCGCCACCGCCGGGTGGGCCAGCACACGCTCGCAATAGGCCTGCAAGGCAGGCGCCAAGGCCACCCCGTAGGTCTTGAAGCGGGTGACCACCGGCGCGTAGTAGGCGTCGGCGATCGAGAACTCGCCGAACAGGAAGTGGTGGTGGCCGAAGCGCGCCAGGCAGTCTTCCCATATTTCGCAGACGCGGCCGATGTCGGCCTGGCAGCCCGGGGTGCGGCCGTGGCCCGGCAGGCGGGCCTGGATGTTCATCGGCATGGCGCGGCGCAGTTCGGCGAAGCCGGAATGCATCTCGGCCACGATCGAGCGCGCCAGCGCGCGCGCGGCCACGTCCTGGGGCCACATGTGCTTGTCGGGGAACTGCTCGGCCAGGTATTCGATGATGGCCAGGCTGTCCCAGATCGTCATCTCGCCGGCCAGCAGCACCGGCACCCGGCCGGCGTGCGAGTAGTGCGCGATGTTGCTGGCGGTGTCGGGACGGTCGAGCAGGACCTTGATCTCGGTGAAGGGGATGCCGAACGCGACCGCCGCGACCCAGGGCCGCATCGACCAGGAGGAGAGATTCTTGTTGCCGATGACGAGGGTCAGGCCCGGCTGGCGGGCCTGGGCCAGGGTGTGCGAAAGGGTCGGGTCGAGTTCGATGGTCTGCATGGGCTTCTTGGTTCTGGTTAGCGGCCGGCGCGGGCGCGGAAGGCGTCCATGCGGTCGGCGGGCACGAGGTAGTGCGGTGCGGCGTCCTCGACCGACGTGAGCTTGATTCCCAGCGTCTCCGCTGTCAAGGCTTTCGTTGCCGGATCGACCACGTTGTCGACCTTCATGGAGTCGAGGTTGTCGCGGCTGATGATGGGCTCGCCGGGCAGCAGCTCGAACAGGGTCGCCTGCAGGCGCGCCATCCAGTCCGGCAGGCCGAGCACGGGCCGCTCGACGCCGGCGTAGCGCCCGGCCAGGCGCACCAGGTCGGCCAGGATGAAGACGGCGGGCCCGCCCAGTTCGATCTCGGCGCCGCGCGTGCGCGGCTGGTTCAGGGCGCGCACGAAGGCCTCGACGACGTCGCCCACGTAGACCGGCTGGAAGCGCGCCGTGGGCGCGGCCAGCGGCACCAGCGGCAGGTGGCGCTGGAGGGCGGCGAACATGGTGAGGAAATGGTCGCCAGGACCGAACACCACGGAGGGCCGGAAAATCGTGGGCGCGACCTCGGGCGCGCTGCGGGCGGCGGCCTCGCCGTCGCCCTTGGAGCGCTGGTAGGCCGAGGTGCCCGCCGGGCTCGCGCCCAGGGCGCTCATGTGCAGGTAGCGCGGCACGCCCTCGGCGCGGCAGGCGGCGACGATGCGGCGCGGCAGCTCGACGTGGAGGCGGCGGAAGCCCTCGCCATAGGGCTGGCTGCGGCCGCCGTGCAGGATGCCGACCAGGTTGATGACGGCGTCGCGCCCGCGCACCAGGCTGCGCAGGACCTCGTCGTCGTGGATGTCGGCCAGGCGCAAGTCGACCCCGGGCAGGAGGGCCAGGTGCTTGGCGCGTTCGTAGTGGCGCGCCGGCACCAGCACATTGGCGCCCTCCTCGGCCAGCCGCGCCACCAGGTGGCAGCCGATGAAGCCGGTCGCGCCGATCACCGTGATGTTCGTGGAGCGCATGGCGGCCTCAGGGCAGGATGGAGCCGTTGCCGCCGCGCGGGCTCACGGTGGTGACGCGCGTGCGGATCGACTGCGGCCGGCCATCGAACACGGCGGCGTAGTTGGTGGCGTTGGCCAGCACGTTGCGCACATAGCTGCGCGTTTCGGAAAACGGAATGGTTTCGACGAAGATCGCGCCCTCCATCGGCGCCTCGAGGCGGCCGCGCCAGGCGCGCGCGCGGCCCGGTCCGGCGTTGTAGGCGGCGGTGGCGAGGATCTCGTTGCCGTCGAAATTTTGCAGCACCATGTTCATGTAGTTCGCTCCCAGCGTGATGTTGGTGCGGATGTCGTTCAGCATGTCGTGCACAAAGTTGTCCAGGCCAATCTTTGCCGCCACCCACTTGCCGGTGGACGGCATCACCTGCATCAGGCCCGAAGCGCCGACCCCGGAGCGCGCATCCTGGATGAAGCGCGATTCCTGGCGGATCAGGCCGTACACCCAGGCCTTGTCCAGGCCCAGGCCCTGGGCCGTGGGGCGCAGGATGTCGAGATGGGGCGCCGGGAAGCGCTGGGCGTAGTCGAGTTCGGTGCGCGTGCGCAGCGAGGTCTCGACCATGCGGTCGAGCAGCTCGTTACGGCGCGCCAGCTCGGCGGCGGCCAGCAGCTGACGTTCAGACATGCCGCGCAAGCCCCAGTTCCATTCGCGGTTGCCTTCCGCGCGCAGGCGCAAGCCATAGAAGCGCAGCGCGCGCTGCAGGCTCGGATTGGCGCTGGCCTCGGCCAGCTCGGCGACCGTGACCGGCGCCACCGGCGGCGGCGCCGTGACCATGCGGCCCAGCTCATCGAGCGCCAGCTGGCCATAGAAAGTCGACTGCGCCGCGATGCGCTCGAACAGCGCGCGCGCGGCATCGGACTGGCCCTCGGCCTTGTGGGCCCGGCCCAGCCAGTAGACCCAGGCCGGGTCGGCCTTGAGCCCGGCCGGCATGGCCTCGATGGTGGCGCGCACCAGCTTCCAGTCGCCATTGCGCAGCGCGATGCGGGTCTTCCACTGCATCTGCTCGTTCGTCAGCGGCACGCCGTTGGCGCGCCGCCAGTAATCGCCGGCCTCCTGGTCCTGGGCGATGGACGCGGCCAGGGCCAGGTTGGCCCAGCCGATCGCGCGCTCCTCGTTCGAGAGCCGGTCGCTGTTCTTCTCCAGCGCCACCATCGCCAGTTTGAGGCTGGTGCGCGCCATGCGGCCCAGCGCCACCAGGTAGATCTCGCGCTCGGCGCGGGTGGCGCCGATGCCGCGCGCCATGGCCACGGCCGGCACGTCGACCGCCTGGGCGGCGCGCGCTTCCGGGACGCCCAGCAGCACGGCGGCGCGGCGCGCCGGACCGGTGGCGTTCATCTCGCCCGCCAGGCGCAGCTGCCACAGCAGGTCGGCCTGGCTGAACTGGCCGTTCTGCGCGAGCTGGGCGATGAGAGAGGCGCAGGCTTCGCCGTAGGCCGGCGGATTTCCCAGCAGGGCGCGCGCTTCCTGGGCCACGGCTTCGCCCCGGCTGGCGCGGGCCAGCAGGCCGTAGCAGCGGATCTGCAGGCTGCCGTTCTGGGTGAGCGTGCCGGCTTCCTGCTCGAAGGCGGCGAAGTCGCGGCGCCGGCCCAGCTCGAGCAGCCATTCGGCGCGCAACTGGTCGGCGGCCGCGCTGCCCTCGTGACGGCGCAGCGCCTCGCGGACTTCCTCCGGTGCGGCCTCGCGCAGACGCAGTCTCAGGCGATAATAGTCGACATGCGAGGCCAGCGGATAGTTCGCCAGGCGCGGCGCCAGCGTATTGACGCGCACGGCATCGTTCTGGCGCGCGGCATCGCGCAATTGCAGGAACAGGTTGTCGTCCTCGCTGCGGGCATCGGGGATGCGGGCCGGCTGGACGGCCGGCGCCGGTGGGCTGCCGTTGGCGGGGCCGTTGCCATTGACGACAGGTCCGTTGTTGCTGGGGGCCGGGATACGGACGTCCGGAATACGGGCGTCCGGAGTGCGGGCGTTCTGCGTACGGGCATCCGGCGCAGGTGCAGCAGCTGCGGCAGGCGCAGGCACAGCAGGCGCAACATTCACGGGTGCAGCAGGCGCGGGTGCAGCAGGCGCGGGTGCAGCAGGCGCGGGTGCAGCGGGCGCGGGTGCAGCGGGCGCTGATGCAGCGGGCGCTGGCGCAGTAGACGCTGGAGGCTTCGCCTGCGATGGGGCAGGCGCAGCGGCGGCAGGCGGCGCGGTCTCGTCCGGTTCAGGATCTTCCTGGGCCAGCACGGGCGGCATCCAGGCCAAAGACAAGACCAGGAACATGGCGGTCGGCATGATGCCGGCTGTCAAACTCGATCGAACCATCCAACACTCTCAAAGTACGCTGCATTGAAACCATGACCGGCGATCAAAGAATACCACGCGCATCCAGCCCCCTGCCAGACACGGGCGCAGCACTTGATGACTCCCCGCAACAGGACAAAGGGGCGATGCGCGCCGCGCTCAAGGCGCGCCGCCGCGCCCTCGATCCGACCGTGAAACGCGACTGGGACCAGCGCATCGGCGCCCAGGTGCTGGCCTGGGCGCGCGCGCAGCAGCCTGCCATGCTGGGAGTCTACTGGCCGCTGGCGGGCGAGCCGGATCTGCATCCAGCCTACGCGGAATTGGCGCAGGCGGGCGTACGGCTGGCGCTGCCGGTGGTGGTGGCGCGCGGCGCGGCGCTCGGCTTCGCCGAATGGCTGCCGGGGGAACCGACCGTGTGCGACGCCATGGGAGTAACGGTGCCGGCCGCGCTGCGCATGGTGGAGCGGCCGCCCGCGCTGCTGGTGCCCTGCCTGGGCTTCAATGCGCAAGGCTACCGGCTGGGCTACGGGGGCGGTTTCTACGACCGCACCCTGGCTGCGGCGCCGCGGCCGCTGACCCTGGGGATCGCCTACGCCTTCCAGCGCGTGGCCTTCGAGGGAGCGGCCCACGACGTGCCGCTGGACCGGGTGCTGACCGAAGCGGGCTGAGGACGGCCGCGGGCTGGGTGCTGACCGAGCGGGTGCTGACCGAGCGGGTGCTGACCGAGCGGGTGCTGACCGAAGCGAACTGGGGCCGGCCTCGGGGCCGGCCTCGCCAGGGAGGCTTACTTGACCAGCCGCTGCCAGATGGCGGTGGTGGCCAGCGCCTGGTTCATGCTGTAGAAGTGCAGGCCCGGCGCGCCGCCGGCAAGCAGGCGCTCGGCGAGCGCGGTCACCACGTCCAGGCCGAAGGCCTTGATCGAGGCGGAGTCGTCGCCGAAGCTGGCCAGCTTCAGGCGCACCCAGCGCGGGATCTCGGCGCCGCACATGTCGGAGAAGCGCATCAGCTGGGTATAGTTCGTGATCGGCATGATGCCCGGCACGATAGGCACGTCCACGCCCAGCTTGCGCGCATTGTCGACGAAGGTGAAATAGGCGTCGGCATTGTAGAAGTACTGGGTGATGGCGGCGTTGGCGCCGGCCTTGACCTTGCGCGCGAAGTTCTGCAGGTCGTCCTGGGGCGAGCGGGCCTGAGGGTGCATCTCGGGATAGGCCGCGACCTCGATGTGGAACCAGTCGCCGGTTTCCTGGCGGATGAATTCGACCAGCTCGTTGGCATAGCGGAATTCGCCGGCGCCGCCGTAGCCGCTCGGCAGGTCGCCGCGCAGCGCCACCAGGCGGCGAATGCCGTGTTCCTGGAACTGCTTGAGGATGGCGCCGATCGAGGCGCGGTCGCCGCCGATGCAGGACAGGTGGGGCGCGGCCTCGTGGCCTTCACCCTTGATCTCGAGCACGGTCTGCAGGGTGCCGGCCTGGGTGCTGCCACCGGCGCCGAAGGTCACCGAAAAATACTTGGGCTGCAGCTCGGCCAGTTTCTGGCGCGTGGCCCGCAGTTTTTCCGCGCCTTCAGGCGTCTTGGGCGGGAAGAACTCGATACTGAAATTAGGAGTTTCCATCGTTATCTTTGAGGAGCAAGGTGGAAAGCGCCCACGAAATGATGCTGTACAAGATCGCTGCCAGGAAGGCCGACCAGAAGCCATCCACTTCGAAGCCTTCGATGAAGTAGGCCACCATCCAGAACAGGAAGGCGTTGATCACCAGGATGAACAGGCCCATCGACACCAGGGTCACCGGCAGGGTCAGCAGGACCAGCAGCGGGCGGATCAGGGTATTGACCAGCCCGAGGATGAGGGCCGCGATGATAGCGGTCGTGAAGTTGGAGACGGAGACGGAATGCATCAGGTAGGGCAAGACCATCAGAGCGACGGCATTGATCAACCAGGTAATGAGCAGGCGCATCGGATCAACCTCGTAGGGGCTCGTGTCGAAAAAACGGGCCCCTCGGGGCGAATGCCTTCAGTTAGCGCATGCTCGTCATTCCGGCGTAGGCCTGGTCGGCCACGCCGGAATCCAAGTTCTGCTGAGCTGATAAGACGCTGAACCTGGGCCCTGGCCTGCGCCGGGGCGACGGTCTCTCTGCTAACTAAAAATCATCGGCCCCTCGGGGTCCGCCTCAGCCGCTGATCAATAGCGGTAGTGTTCCGGCTTGTACGGACCTTCCTTGCTCACCGAGATGTAGGCGGCTTGCTCGTCGGTCAGGGTGGTCAGCTGCGCGTTGAGCTTCTTGAGCTGCAGGCGGGCGACCTTCTCGTCCAGCTTCTTGGGCAGGGTGTAGACGCCCACCGGGTACTCGGCGGTATTGGTGAACAGCTCGATCTGGGCGATGGTCTGGTTCGCGAACGAGGAGCTCATCACGTAGGATGGGTGACCGGTGCCGCAGCCCAGGTTCACCAGGCGGCCTTCGGCCAGCAGGATAATGCGCTTGCCGTCCGGGAAGATCACGTGGTCGACCTGGGGCTTGATGTTGTCCCACTGGTACTTGCGCAGGGCCGCGACTTCGATCTCGTTGTCGAAGTGGCCGATGTTGCAGACGATGGCCTGGTCCTTCATCTTGAGCATGTGCTGCTCGGTGATGACGTGGTAGTTGCCGGTGGCGGTGACGAAGATGTCGCCGTGTTCGGCGGCGTAGTCCATGGTCACGACGCGGTAGCCTTCCATCGCGGCCTGCAGGGCGCAGATCGGATCGATCTCGGTCACCCAGACCTGGGCCGACAGGGCGCGCAGGGCCTGGGCCGAACCCTTGCCGACGTCGCCGTAGCCGGCGACGACGGCGATCTTGCCGGCGACCATGACGTCGGTGGCGCGCTTGATGCCGTCCACCAGCGATTCGCGGCAGCCGTACAGGTTGTCGAACTTCGACTTGGTGACCGAGTCGTTGACGTTAATCGCCGGGAAGGCCAGCTTGCCTTCCTGGTGCATCTGGTACAGGCGGTGCACGCCGGTGGTGGTTTCCTCGGTCACGCCCTTGATTTCCGGCAGGCGCTTCGAGTACCACTGCGGATCGCGCGCCAGGCGGCCCTTGATCGCGTTGAACAGGCAGATCTCTTCTTCCGAGCCCGGCTTGTCCAGCACCGAGATGTCCTTCTCGGCGCGCACGCCCAGGTGCAGCAGCAGGGTGGCGTCGCCGCCGTCGTCGAGGATCATGTTGGCGTGCTGGTCGCCCGGCCATTCGAAGATGCGGTGGGTGTATTCCCAATATTCGTCCAGGGTCTCGCCCTTGACCGCGAACACCGGGGTGCCGACCGCGGCGATGGCGGCGGCGGCGTGGTCCTGGGTCGAGTAGATGTTGCACGAAGCCCAGCGCACTTGCGCGCCCAGGGCTTCCAGGGTGCGGATCAGGACCGCGGTCTGGATGGTCATGTGCAGGGAACCGGCGATGCGCGCGCCCTTTAGCGGCTGGGCCGCGGCGTATTCGTCGCGGATCGCCATCAGGCCCGGCATTTCGGTTTCGGCGATGCGGATTTCCTTCTCGCCCCAGGCGGCCAGGGAGATGTCGGCGACGAGGTAATCGGGGGATTGTTTGAGTACGGCGCTCATCACGCCCTCCTTTCAATGTTTAGAAAAAAGTAACGTGAGCGCGGTTGCTGATATCCGAGCCTGGCGAAGAGGATCTCTTCGTCGCAACGCTCCTCGGAAAGAGTGAGTTTAACACGGGTGGGACGGCTTGGGTCTGGTCGTGTTGTTTGCTGAAGGGGGGGCTTGGGGGTGCTGCTTTGGTGGTGGATGGATGCGTTGGGGGTATGCTGCGAACTTGGATCCCGGCCTTCGCCGGGATGACGTTTATAAACGGAGTTGGATGGTCGCAGGACGGTGACTTCGGCCACCAGCCGGAAAACCGTCATCCCGGCGCAGGCCGGGATCCAAGTTACGGTGAGCAGACGGAACTAGTCCGCCCACTACCGTAGCTTGCCTTACGCCAACCCAGCTTCCGCCCGCAGCAGCGCCGCCTTGTCGGTGCGCTCCCAGCTGAATTCAGGCTCTTCGCGGCCGAAGTGACCGTAGGCTGCGGTCTTGGTGTAGATCGGACGCAGCAGGTCGAGCATCTGCACGATGCCCTTCGGACGCAGGTCGAAGTGCTCCATGACCAGCTGGGCGATCTTCTCGTCCGAGATCACGCCCGTGCCTTCGGTGTACACGGTGATGTTGATCGGACGCGCCACGCCGATCGCGTAGCTGACCTGCACCTGGCACTGGCGCGCCAGGCCGGCGGCCACCACGTTCTTGGCCACGTAGCGGGCGGCATAGGCGGCCGAGCGGTCGACCTTGGACGGGTCCTTGCCCGAGAAGGCGCCACCGCCGTGCGGCGCAGCGCCGCCGTAGGTGTCGACGATGATCTTGCGGCCGGTCAGGCCGCAATCGCCCTGCGGACCGCCGATGACGAAGCGGCCGGTCGGGTTGACCAGGTAGCGGGTGCCTTCCAGCCACTCGCGCGGCAGGGTGGGCTTGATGATTTCTTCGATGACCGCTTCCTCGATCTGCGAGTGGCTCACGTCCGGATGGTGCTGGGTCGAGAGCACCACGGTGTCCACCGCCACCGGGCGGCCGTTGACGTAGCGCAGGGTGACCTGGGACTTGGCGTCCGGGCGCAGCCAGGGCAGGCGGCCATCCTTGCGCAGCTGCGACTGGCGCTCGACCAGGCGGTGCGAGTAATAGATAGCGGCCGGCATCAGTTCCGGGGTCTCGTCGCAGGCATAGCCGAACATCAGGCCCTGGTCGCCCGCGCCCTGGTCGAGGTCGATGCCCGCGCCTTCGTCCACGCCCTGGGCGATGTCCGGCGACTGCTTGTCGTAGCAGACCATGACCGCGCAACCCTTGTAGTCAATGCCGAAATCGGTGTTGTCGTAGCCGATGCGCTTGATGGTGTTGCGCGCGACCTGGATGTAGTCGACATTGGCGTGGGTCGTGATTTCGCCCGCCAGCACCACCAAGCCGGTGTTGCACAGGGTTTCGGCGGCGACGCGGGCGCGCGGATCCTGTTCCAGGATGGCGTCGAGGATGGCGTCGGAAATCTGGTCAGCGACCTTGTCGGGATGGCCTTCGGAGACCGACTCGGACGTGAAGAGGTAGTCGTTAGACATGCAATAGCTCCAATTACTGTTCAATACAATGCCGCAGCAACTGGTGCCTGCGACGCTTTAGCGACATTTATATTCCGCTTCGCAAGTTGTCTATTAACTCGGCGGATCCTGCATAAAGTGGTATTTTACGCTCCTTGTGCATTTTGGTGTGGAAACCCACGCCGCCTTCAACCCTTATCAAGCGCATGTTAGTCGTCCTTTTCCGTTTTCTTTCCATATTTCCATTGCCAATATTACACGCCTTCGGGGCGGCAATGGGATGGCTCGTGTACCTGCTCTCGCCCTCCTACCGGCGCCGCCTGCGCGCCAACCTGAAGCAGGCCGGCTTCGAGGCGCACTGGCGCGCGGCCGTGGGCGAAGCCGGCAAGGCCGCCATCGAGCTGGCCTTCGTCTGGTGCGCCAGGCCGGAACGGGTGGCGCGCCACGCGACCGTCGAAAACTGGGAGCTGGTGCAGAGCAGGTTGGACAGCGGACGCGGCATCGTGTTCCTGACGCCACACCTCGGCTGCTTCGAAATGACGGCCCAGCAGATCGCGCTCAAGACTGCCCTCACCGTCATGTACCGCCCACCGCGCAAGAGCGCCCTCAAGCCGCTGGTCGAAGACGCCCGCGCGCGCCACAACCTGCACCTGGCGCCCGCCACCCTGGCCGGCGTGCGCATCCTGGCCAAGACCCTCAAGAGCGGCCAGCCGATCGGCATCCTGCCCGACCAGGTGCCGCAGGAAGGCGAAGGCGTGTGGGCGCCCTGGTTCGGCCGCAACGCCTATACCATGACCCTGCCGGCCAAGCTGGCCCAGCTGGGCAAGGCCGACATCCTGCTGGTCTACGCCGAGCGCCGTCCGCGCGGCGCCGGCTACATTGTGCGCTTCGTGCCCTTCGAGGGCGAGCTGTCCGGCAGCCCGCAGGAGCAGGCGGCCGCGGTCAACCGCGCGATGGAGCAGCTGATCGCGCGCGCCCCGGCCCAGTACTTCTGGAGCTATAACCGCTACAAGCAGCCGGAAGGCGTGGCAGGCCCGGACGTCGAGGCCGCGGCATGAGACTACTGCTCGGTTTCCTGTGGCTGCTGCATTTCCTGCCGCTGCCCATCCTCGGCCGCTTCGGCGAAGCGGTCGGCAGCCTCATGTTCCTGATCCTCGGCAAGCGCCGCCGCATCGCCCTGATCAACCTGCGCCTGTGCATGCCCGAGCTGGCCGAGAGCGAACGCCGCCGCATCGCCCACCAGCATTTCCGCGCCTATGCGCGCAGCATCTTCGAGCGCGCGATCCTGTGGTGGGCGCCGGAGGAGCGGGTGCGCAGCATGATCCAGGTCGATCCCGCCGTGCCCCAGGCCGAGATGGAGTCCGGCCCCACCATCCTGCTGTGCCCGCACTTCGTCTGCCTCGACGTGGCCGGCGTCGCCTCGCGCGTGATCCCGGTCTGCAGCATGTACGTGCCGCAAAAGAACGAGGCCTTCGACAAGCTGCTGCGCCATGGGCGCGAGCGCTACGGCCCGGTGCGCCTGGTGACGCGCAAGGAGGGCATCAAGCCCATCCTGCGCGCGCTGCGCGACGGCCTCCCCTATTTCATGCTGCCGGACATGGACTTCGGCGAGAAGGATGCGGAGTTCGTGCCCTTCTTCGGCATCCCGGCCGCGACCCTGACGGCGCTGGGCCGCATCGCGGCCACCACCGGCGCCAAGGTGATCCCCGTGATCGCGACCTATTTGCCGAATTACCAGGGCTGGCGTGTGCGTTTTTATCCGGCGTGGGAGAATTACCCGGGAGAGGACATGGTCGAGGCGACCCGCCGCATGAACGCCTTCATCGAAGACCGCGTGCGCGAAGCGCCGGCCGAATACTTCTGGACCCACAAGCGCTTCAAGACCCGCCCACCGGGCGAGGCCTCGTTCTACTGAGCTCATCATGAAACTGAAATTCACCAAGATGCATGGCGCCGGCAACGACTTCGTCGTGATCGACGCGATCAACCAGGACGTGTCCTTCACGACCGAGCAGTGGCGCCGCCTGGCCGACCGCCGCTTCGGGGTGGGCGCCGACCAGATCCTGGTGGTGGAGCGTCCGACCGAGCCGGGCGTGGACTTCCGCTACCGCATCTTCAACTACGACGGCGGCGAGGTGGAGCAGTGCGGCAACGGCTCGCGCGCCTTCGTGCGTTTCGTGCGCGACAAGGGCTTGACGAGCGAGCGCCGGATCCGGGTCCAGACCATGTCGGGCGTGATCAGCCCCTGCGTCGAGGAAGACGGCAGCATCACGGTGGACATGGGCGCGCCGCGCCTGGCGCCGGTCGAGGTGCCCTTCGACAGCCACGGCCTGGAAGGCCGGACAGAGGGCGAGGACACCCTGTGGCCGCTGGACGTGGCCGGCAGCACCGTGTGGGTGTCGGTGGTCTCGATGGGCAACCCGCATGCGGTGCAGGTGGTGGACGAGGTCGACAGCGCCCCGGTGCTGGAGACCGGGCCGCTGATCGAGCACCATGCGCGCTTCCCGAAGCGGGTCAACGCCGGCTACATGCAGGTGGTCGACCGCGGGCACATCCGCCTGCGCGTGTTCGAGCGCGGCGCGGGCGAGACCCTGGCCTGCGGCACCGGCGCCTGCGCGGCGGTGGTGGCCGGGATCCGGCGCGGGCTGCTCGATTCGCCGGTGCGGGTGTCGGCGCGCGGGGGCGAACTCAGCATCGCCTGGGAAGGTCCGGGCCAGCCGGTGTTCCTGAGCGGACCGGCGGTGACCGTGTTCGAAGGCGAGATCGAGATCTGAAGCAGGCAGCCAGCGCCTGAGCGTCCTTCCCGGCAGTGTCGGGGTCGCGGGCCTGGCGCAAGCCGGATCAGCGGATAAGCCGATGTCCAGGCTCTCAACCAGCCGACACAAGCTCTTGCGACTTCACAGCTAGGCCGCCAGCCCGATATCCTCGTCCGGTCCCTCTTCTTCCGTGTGGCGCGCCGCCGCCCCCAGCAGGGTGCGCAGGCGGTACAGGCGCTGGCGGTAATTTCCTTCCGGCCCGGACGGGCCGCAATCGACGTGCGCGAAGACCTGGGCGATGCGGTCCAGGGCCTGGCGTTCCTCGGCGTTTCCCACCAGCACCAGGCGGCGCTTGCTGCGCCCGTAGCTGGCGCGGATATCGATCACCAGGCAATGCCCCTGGTCGGCCGCCTTGACGTCGAGCAGGAGGGCTTCGGCCCGGGTGAGGCTGAACATGGCGGCCAGCTCCAGGCGCGTGGCCAGCAGTGGCTGGATCTTGTGCAGGTCGGGCCGCACCGCCAGCAGGGCCCCGGTCTCTGTATACATGGGCGCGGACGGGCGCGGGGCGATGCGCGCCAGCAGCGCGCCGGCTTCGAGCGAGCCCTGGGCCGCCGCCTTCTGCAGCCAGTAGACGGCGCGCACATCGTTGCTCTCGTTCTCGCGGCGCGCGCGCCAGGCATTGTGCCCACATTCGAGCTGGGCTTCGCGGTAGCCCATCTCGGCGGCCCGCTCCAGGTAGCGCTGGGCGTCGGCCACGTTGCGCTGGGAGAATTCGGGCTTGATGTAGATGCGCGACAGCGCATACCAGGCCTCGGCCAGCCCCTGCTCGCCGGCCAGGGTCAGCCAGCGGATGGCCTTCTTGAAATTGGCGGCGCCGCGCCCGGACGGCCCCTTGCCTGCCACGCGCCGGCCGTCGACCTGCATGCGCGCGCAGCGCAGGCCCATGGCCAGCTGGGCGTGGCGGTCGTGCTCGGCCGCGGCCAGCTCCCAGAAGCAGTCGGGTTCGCCGGGCTCGCGGGCGGCGGCCGGGCTGGCGCCGTCCAGCAGCCGGGCGCAGCGCGACAGCAGCGCGATCTCGTCGGGGGCGAAACGGCGCATTTCGCCCTGTTCGGCGCGCAGCCGCACCAGCTCGCGCGCCAGCGGCAAGGCGCGCGTCAGGTAGTCGGCGGCCTGGCCGGCCTGCCAGGACTGTTCCAGCACGGCGTACTGGGCGGCCGCCACCCCGTTGTCGGCGGCGCGGCGCAGCCAGCTGGACGGGCTGGCGTCAGTAACGGTACCGGTCCCGGTACCGGTCCCGGTACCAATGCCGAGACCGGGACCGCCGGCCGGATGGCCGGCAGCGGCGGGGGCGGCGCGCACCGGGCCCGGCGCCGGGGCGCCGGCGCTCGCGGCCGGGGCGGCGCCCGCGCCCTGGCGCTGGGCCAGCATCCATTGCGCGTGGGGGAAGCCGGCGCGGGCGGCGTCTTCCAGGGCGCGCATGGCCTTGGCGCGGCTCTCGTCCGGCGCTTCCAGCCCCGCCTCCAGCACCAGCTGGGCGAAGACCAGGCCGGCATGCACGCTCCCGTCGTCGTAGGCGCGCTCGTACCAGGGCAGGAGCCCGGACCCGCCGCGCTGCGCCATCTCGAAGGGAATATGGTTACCGATGAGTTGCCAGGCCGGAGCGCATTCCTGCCGCGCGGCCCGCTCCAGCCAGTGCAGCGCGGTCGGCAGGCTTTGCGGCAGCCCGGCGCTGCCGAACAGGTAGAGCTTGCCCAGCTCGAGCTGGGCGGCAGCCTGGCCGGCGCGGGCATTGCGGATGATCGCCAGTTCTTCGCGGTTAGCCATGGTGTGTGTCTTGATTGGTAAGTCGGGTCGGCGAAAGCGCAGTGGCGAATGGCGAAACGATGAGGATGCGCGCCACGTCTCCCCGGCGCAAAGTTGCCAATATACAAGGTATTGACAAAGCGCGTCGCCGGGTGCGCGATTTGGGCGAAGTGTAAGCCTGCGCCGGGGCGGATTCGTTTCAAGTTCTTGCCGGTTTGCGCGGTCGCAAACATCCAATTGGCGGCCGCGACCGTATCTATGACATCCGGGCGACAGGTTCGCAGCCTGCGCCAAAATGGATCGGCGAGTCGCGCCGCTCAGCTTGATGAGCTCGTTCAAGGTGCAGCTTCATGGAGAAAACACGGCAAAGCGGCCAATTTAGGTGCAAATTTGTTACACGTAATGTGACACGCGTTTCAAAAATACAACAGCACGATTGGATTTATTGGCTTTCCACCAACTGCCAGAGTCATAATTGACCAATCAGTCAATCTTGACGCTGGAAACAATTAAGGTGCACCCATCCGAGTGTTCAGCAAATCCGGTCTCAATGCTCAGGATGACTGTGTTTCACTTGATATAGGAATACGAATAATGAAGAAATCCCTCATGGCCGTCGCACTGATCGGCGCTTTCGCCGGTGCGGCCCACGCGCAAACCTCGGTACAGATCTACGGCACCCTCGACGCTGGCATCATCAAGCGTTCGGGCCAGACCCTGAACATCGGCAAGCGCTCCGCCAATACCCTGGGCTTCAAGGGCACTGAAGACCTGGGCAACGGCCTGAAGGCACTGTTCCAACTGGAAGTCCGCTACGAGCCGGACACCGGCACCGTCGAAGTCGGCGGCAACGGCGCCCAGCGTCCGCTGTTCCAGGGCCAGAGCCGCGTCGGCCTGCAGGGCGACTTCGGTATGATCCGCATCGGTCGCGGCCTGACCCCGTTCCACGAAACCATCGGCGCCTTCGAGCCCTTCCACGCGATCCCGACCCCGGGCGGCTTCTACACCGACCTGAGCGTTGCAGGCTACAGCTCGCAGCCGCTGGATCCGAACGGCTACTCGAACAACCGCTGGTCGAACGCCGTCTGGTACAACTCGCCGGTCGTCAGCGGCTTCCAGCTGAACACCGCGATCGCCACCAAGGAAAACAACGGCGGCGCCGCCGTGATCGGCCGCGGCACCGCGGCTGCTCCGCAGTACCCGGTGGGCGCTGAAGCTTCGGCCAACCCGTTCTCGGTCACCGCGACCTACAACAACGGCCCGGCGGCCTTCATGGCCGGCTACGAGCGCAACGCGATCGAATCGAAGGTCTGGTCGGTCGGCGCCTCGTTCAACGCCACCCCGGCGCTGAAGCTGATGGGTACCTACACCAAGCAGGACCAGGAGCACACCCGTGCGATCAACCCGGACACCAAGTCCTGGGTGCTGGGCGCAAACTACACCATGGGCCCGGGCAAGGTCCTGGCCGGCTACGGCCAGAAGGACCAGGACGGCCTGCAGAAGGTCAAGCAGCTGTCGCTGGGCTACGAGTACAGCCTGTCGAAGCGCACCTACCTGTACGTGGACGCATCGCGCAAGAAGGGTCTGACCACCAACCCGTCGACCGTGAACCACTACGACGTGGGCGTGAACCACTCGTTCTAAGGACAGCGCGGGCCTCGGCCCGCAGCGCCTGAACAAAGGGCGGACATGGGAAACCATGTCCGCCCTTTGCTGTTTACCTCATTCTTGTCGCCTTTTCACAACGAGGCATGTCAGTCGGATGATTTCCGCACGAGCGTTCTGTACAGTGCGCGCCAGCGATGGCATATTGGCATGGTGAGTTAGAGCAACTCATCCCACAAGAAAAGAACATGGAGACCCAATGAAGAAAAGCCTCATCGCCGCCCTGCTCGGCACCGCTTTTGCAACTTCCGCCCTGGCCCAGTCCAGCGTCCAGATCTACGGCATCGCCGACGCCGGCGTGATGTGGCAGAAAGGCGGCCCGACCAAGATCTACAGCGGCGGCGCCGACGGCTCGCGCATCGGCTTCAAGGGCACCGAGGACCTCGGTAACGGCTACAAGGCAATCTTCAATCTCGAAGCGCGCGTCGAACTCGACACCGGCACCCAGCAGCCGACCCTGATGAACGACAATCCGGGCCGCTACCTGCTGCGCGGCATGCAGCAGATCCCGCAGGCGATCCGCGACCGCCTGCAGGCCGCGATCCAGCCGCCGGGCGCTCCGGCCGTCAACCAGGAACGCGCCCTGTTCGACCGCACCGCGATGGTCGGCGTGATCACCCCGATCGGCGCCGTGCTGCTGGGCCGCATGTACACCCCGGGCTATGAAGTGTTCAACATGGCCGACGCCTTCGAATCGGGCACCGCCGGCACCTGGGGCCACGTCACCGGCGGCACCGCCGGCTTCACCGCCCTGGGCGCCGACATCCGCTCCCAGGAAGCGATCCAGTACCGCATCGCCCTGCCGAACGGCCTGGGCGGCTCGATCATGTACGGCGCCAAGGGTTCGGGCTACGCCGGCCGCTACAACAAGTTCCGCGCCGGCGCGATCACCTACAAGGCCAACGGCTTCGACGTGGGCGTGGGCTACAACCACGGCTACGACCGCGAAGACCGTCCGAGCCTGCGCACCACCACCGTGGGCGGCTCCTACACCTTCAACGCCTGGAAGTTCTTCGCCGGCTTCCACAGCCAGCGCAACACCAACTCGGCCCTGATCCCCGACTACCTCGGCGGCTGGGACCAGGCGGTGGCGCCGGCGCTGACCGCGCAAGGCATCCCGGCGGCCCAGCAGGCGGCGCTGCGCGGCATCTTCGCGCGCGCGATCGCGGCCAACACCCAGCAGGACGCCAACAGCTACCAGGTCGGCCTGCACTACAACGTGGGTCCGGGCCGCATCATGGCCTCCTACGCCCACCAGAACGACCGCACCGCCTCGAACAGCGACGCCAACCTGGTGGCGCTGGGCTACGACCACTTCCTGTCCAAGCGCACCGACATCTACACCGTCGTGGCCAACATCAAGAACAAGAACGAAGCCCAGTACGCGCCCGGCACCGCCGGCAATCCGGGCGGCTTCACCAAGGGCCCGGGCGAGGACGGCCGCGCACTGCAGATCGGCATCCGCCACCGCTTCTGATCCGGCCGCGCGCCACGGAAAGACGCCTGCGGGCGTCTTTTTTTATTGCACGATGGCCTGGCCCGCTCGGGTAAAATGACGGCCAGACTTACTCACCTTCACATTCTTCATGACCACCGCAACACTGGACGCCGCCGCCGTCGCGCAATACCTGATCGACCATCCGCAGTTCTTCGAGGAACATGCCGGCCTGCTGGGCGAGGTCAAGCTGTCCAGCCCCCTGACCGGCCGCGCGGTCTCGCTGCAGGAGCGCCAGATGGAGGTCATGCGCGACAAGTACCGCGTGCTCGAACTGCGCCTGGCGGAACTGACTCGCCGCGCCGAAGAGAACGCCGCCATCGCCAACCGTTTCCACGCCTGGACCCAGGCGCTGCTGGTCTCCGAGGGCGGGGCCGCCATGGCGCGCGACCTGGCCGAGGGCCTGCGCGAGCACTTCTCGGTGCCCCAGGTCAGCCTGCGCCTGTGGAACCTGGCCCCGGAGCACGCCGGCGAATGGTTCGCCCAGGGTGTGAGCGAGGATGCCCGCATCTTCGCCAACAGCCTGCGCGCGCCCTATTGCGGCCCGAACAACGACTTCGAGGCGGTGCGCTGGCTGGACGAGCCGGCCGCGGTGCGCTCGACCGTGATGCTGCCGCTGGGCAAGCACGGCCAGAGCTTCGGCCTGCTGGTGCTGGGCTCGCCCGATCCGGACCGCTTCACCACCGTGATGGGCACCGATTTCCTGGTCCACATCGCCGCCACCGCCAGCACCGCGCTGGCGCCGCTGCGCACCTGAGTCTCCCGCCGATGAGCGCGCCCGCCAGCCCGCCGGATGCCAGCGACTGGGCCGCGCGCTACCTGGGCGAACTGGCCACCCAGCGCCAGCTCTCGCCGCACACGGTCGGCGCCTACCGGCGCGACCTGGCCGAGCTGGCCCAACTGGCCGGCCACCACGACTGGGCGCGCCTGACCCACTTCGACATCCGCCGCTTCGCCGCCCGGCTGCACGCCGGCGGCCAGTCGGCGCGCTCGATCGCGCGCAAGCTCTCGGGCTGGCGCGGCTTCTACGCCTGGCTGTCGCGCCAGACCGCCCTGCCGGCCAACCCGGTCGAGGGCGTGCGCGCCCCCAAGCGTCCCAAGACCCTGCCCAAGGCCCTGCCGGTCGACCACGCCGTGCAACTGATGGAAGCCAATACCCACGGCCACCCGGAACCCGCGGAGCTGTGCAACCGCGCCATGTTCGAGCTGCTCTACTCGAGCGGCCTGCGGGTCTCGGAACTGGCCGGCCTGGACCTGGCCTACCAGGATGCCGGCAAGGGGACGCCGGCCTCGCTCGGCTGGTTCGACCGCGCGGCGGGCGAAGTGGTGGTCACCGGCAAGGGCGGCAAGATGCGCAGGGTGCCGGTGGGCGGTCCGGCGCGCGAGGCCCTGGACGCCTGGCTGGCGGTGCGCCCGCCCAGCCGCGACGGCAGCGCCGCCCTGTTCCTGTCGGCGCGCGCCACCCGCATCAGCCCGCGCGTGGTGCAGGCCCGCCTCAAGGACCACGCGCTGCGCGCCGGCATGCCCATGCACGTGCACCCGCACATGCTGCGCCATTCCTTCGCCTCGCACCTGCTGCAATCCTCGGGCGACCTGCGCGCGGTGCAGGAATTGCTTGGCCATGCCAGCATTACTTCGACACAGGTCTATACTGCACTGGATTTCCAACACCTGGCGGCCGTGTACGACCGCGCGCACCCGCGCGCGAAATCGAAATAAGCCGTGAGGCATGAGCCGCATCAAGACGCGGCACTGTTCATGGTGGTGCAGCAAGAATTCCGGCATAATCCCCCGATTCTCGTGTTCCACCACGGACCCAACTGAAGAAGAGTAGCGAACCATGGAACTGATTCCCAGCACTATCCTCACCGGCTTTCTCGGCGCGGGCAAGACCACCCTGCTCAACCGCATCCTGCAGGAAGAGCACGGCATGCGCATCGCCGTCATCGAGAACGAATTCGGCCAGGAGAGCATCGACAACGAGATCCTGGTGCGCGACACGACCGAACAGATCGTGGAAATGAACAACGGCTGCATCTGCTGCACCGTGCGCGGCGACCTGGTCGAAGCCTTGAACACCCTGGCGCGCCGCCGCGCCGCCGGCGAGATCGCCTTCGATCGCGTGGTGATCGAGACCACCGGCCTGGCCAACCCCGGTCCGGTGGCCCAGACCTTCTTCGTCGACGAGGAAGTGGGCGCCAGCTACATGCTGGACGCGGTGGTGACCGTGGTCGACGCGCGCCATGCGATGGCCCAGCTCGACCAGCACGAGGAAGCCCAGCGCCAGGTCGGTTTCGCCGACAAGATCCTGCTGTCCAAGACCGACCTGGTCGACGCCGCCGCGGTCGAGACGCTCAAGGCGCGCCTGCAGCGCATGAACCCGCGCGCACCGATCTCGACCAGCGACTTCGGCCGCGCCCCGATCGCCGAGGTGCTCGACCTGCGCGGCTTCAACCTGAACGACAAGCTAGAGCTGGACCCCGACTTCCTGCGCCTGGAGGAAGGCCATGATCACGATCACGACCACGATCACGCGCACTGCGGCCACGACCATGCCCACGGCGAGCATTGCAACCACGACCACCATCACAGCCACCACACCGACGACATCGCCGCCTTCGTGTTCAAGAACGAGCGCGCCTTCGATCCGGAACGCCTGGAACAATTCCTGGGCAGCCTGGTCCAGGTATTCGGGCCCCAGATGTTGCGCTACAAGGGTGTGCTGCACATGCAGGGCGTGGACCGCAAGGTCGTGTTCCAGGGCGTGCACCAGATCATGGGCAGCGACGTCGGCCCGAAATGGGGCGAAAACGAGACACCGTCGAGCAAAATGGTTTTTATTGGCAAAAATTTACCAAAAGACGTATTTATCCGCGGTTTGGAACAATGTTTGGTATAAACTACATCAGTTTTACTGGTATGCCCGGGCCTGCCTGAGAGCTGCCTCGACAGTTTTTCGGGACCCCGGATAGAAGGGACGGCGCCCTGACGCCGTCAAGGCAGCTGCTCCGCACGCACCATTGCCGCAAGCGGGTGTAACGGCTGAGCAAGCTGATAAAATGAAACCTCTGTCGTATCGAAGGCATCATGACTAAAACAACGAAACCGAATACCGCCCAACCCGAAGAACGACTCCTGACGGAAGAAGAGATTCGGGCGATGAGCGACGACGACTACATGAATCCGGCACAGCTGGCATTCTTCAAGAATCGCCTGCAAGAGCTCGAAAAAGAGCTGCTGAAGAACGCCGGAGAGACCACCGAACACCTGCGCGAAACCGTGCTGGTGCCGGATCCGGCCGACCGAGCGACGATCGAAGAAGAGCACGCCCTGGAACTGCGCACCCGCGACCGCGAGCGCAAGCTGCTCAAGAAGGTGCAGCAATCGCTGCAGGCCATCGAGAACGGCGAGTACGGCTGGTGCGAGGAAACCGGCGAACCGATCGGCATCCCGCGCCTGATCGCCCGTCCGACCGCCACCCTGTCGCTGGAAGCCCAGCAACGCCGCGAGCTCAAGCAAAAGCTCTACGGCGACTGATCCACCCTACTCCACGAAAAGCATGCGGCTCGCCGCATGCTTTTTTCGTTTACGGCCCGCTTCGCGCAGGCGCGCACGGCTTAGCAATCGTGCATACTTTTTATTTCCCATCGGCTACACTAGCCCCCGGCCGTGTGTGCGCAGCACATGGCGGGCCGCTCCGTGCTACCGTTTCGCACGGACGGGTACACCTACTAGCGAGCATGGCGGGCATGGGCCTTTTCTCCTTCCTCAAGAGAAAGCAAGACGACACGGGCGCCGCCCTCCCGGCGCCCGATACCCGCATGCGCGCGGGCGAGCCTTCGCGCCTCGGCAGCGAGGCCGAACGTGCGCGCCAGCGCGAGATCGCGCGCGCCACCGCCGCCAAGATCGACGAGATCGAGCTGGAGATGGCCAACAGCATCTTCAACGACGAGCCCAGCTGGGGCAGCGGGCGCCGTCCGGCCACGCAGGTCCAGCCCGAACCCGATCCCGACGATTCGCCCGAGCCCGCCGCCCTGCCCGCCAGCGCCCCGGCGGTCGAGGAGAGCGCCATCCTCTACGCCAACGGCCAGGCCCCGCTGGCCGAGAGCCTGCTGCGCGAGAGCCTGGGCGACTTCGGCCGGCATGAACGCCTGCCCTGGTGGATGCTGTTCGACCTCTACCAGGCCACCGGCCGCGAACAGGACTTCGAGAGCATCGCGATCGACTACGCCAGCCATTTCGAGACCTCGCCGCCGGCCTGGAAACCGCTGGCGCCCGCGCTCGCCGAGACCGCGCCGGCGCTGGCTGCCGCCGAGCGCCTCGGTCCGGTGCTCGACGCCGGCGTCGGCGCCAGCCTGCAGCGCCTGCTGGACAGCCCGGCGCCGGTGCTGCGCCTGGACCTGGGCGCGGTGCGCGAGGCCGAGCGCGAAGGCTGCGCGGGCCTGCTGGCCGGTCTACAAGCCCTGCGCAAGGGCGGGCGCGAACTGGTGCTGGCCGGCGCCGACGGACTCATGGCCGTGCTGCGCGCCCGGATCGCGGTCGGCGAGCGCGAGTCCGGCGAAGCGCCCTGGCTGCTGCTGCTCGAACTGCTGCTCCTGAGCGGGCGCGAAAAGGACTTTGAAGAAACCGCGATGGACTATTGCGTCACCTTCGAGGTCTCGCCGCCCTCTTTCGAGGCGCCGCAGCGGGTCTCGACCGCCGCGCCGGCGCCGGCGGGCGGCGACCGCTTCATGTTGCCGGCGCTGGCGGCGGGCGACACCGGCAGGCTGCTCGATGCGATCGACGCCTACGCGGGCGAGCGCGAGATCCTGGTGCTGGACTGCTCGCGCCTGGCGCGCATGGATTACGCCTGCGCCACCGCCCTGCTCGGCCGGCTGCATGCGCATTGCGGAGCAGGCAAGCAGGTGGAAGTGCGCGAACTGAACCACCTCGTGGCCGCCCTGCTGCGCCTGCTCGGCGCCGGCGAACCGCTCAAACTGTTTCCCCACCGCTACTAATCTTGTCCGGAACAGCGCCGCTGTCCACGGAACGTGGACTGCCTGGCAATCTGGACAGTTCGCTCCGCTTTCCGCGGATCGCAATTACCATTGAGCTCATCTTGCAATTCCGTGCCGGGCCCCCACCTGCGGCTTGCTAGACAACCACGAGGTCAACAATGGAACAATTTCACGGCACTACCATCGTCAGTGTGAGGCGCGGCAACCAGGTCGCGCTCGGTGGCGATGGCCAGGTCACGCTCGGCAACGTCGTCATGAAGGGCTCGGCGCGCAAGGTGCGCAAGCTCTACCAGGGCAAGGTCCTGTGCGGCTTCGCCGGCGGCACCGCCGACGCCTTCACTCTGCTGGACCGCTTTGAAGCGAAGCTGGAAAAGCACCAGGGCAACCTGCTGCGCGCCTCGGTCGAACTGGCCAAGGACTGGCGCACCGACCGCGTGCTGCGCCGCCTGGAAGCCATGCTGCTGGTGGCCGACAAGGAATCGACCCTGATCATCACCGGCAATGGCGACGTGCTCGAGCCGGAAGACGGCATCGGCGCGATCGGCTCGGGCGGCGTCTACGCCCAATCGGCCGCCAAGGCCTTGTACGAGAACACCGACCTGCCCCCGGCGGAAGTGGTCAAGAAGGCCCTGACCATCGCCGGCGAGCTGTGCATCTACACCAACCTGTCCCACATTATCGAAACCCTGGATTGAAGATGGCCGCCATCATGAACATGACCCCACCCGAAATCGTCTCCGAACTGGACAAGCATGTGGTCGGCCAGGGCAAGGCCAAGCGCGCGGTCGCGATCGCGCTGCGCAACCGCTGGCGCCGCCAGCAGGTGCCGGAGCCGCTGCGCCACGAGATCACCCCCAAGAACATCCTGATGATCGGCCCGACCGGGGTCGGCAAGACCGAGATCGCGCGCCGCCTGGCCAAGCTGGCCGACGCGCCCTTCATCAAGATCGAGGCGACCAAGTTCACCGAGGTCGGCTACGTCGGCCGCGACGTCGACACCATCATCCGCGACCTGATCGACATCGGCGTCAAGCAGACCCGCGCCAGCGAGCAGAAGAAGGTGCGCCAGCGCGCCGAGGACGCGGCCGAGGACCGCATCATCGACATCCTGGTGCCGCCGGCGCGCGACTTCGGCTTCAACGTGAACAACGGCGAGAGCAAGGAAGGCGACGCCACCCGCCAGACCTTCCGCAAGCGCCTGCGCGAAGGCTCGCTCGACGATCGCGAGATCGAGATCGAAGTCGCCGACGCCATGCCGCAGATGGAAATCATGGCCCCGCCGGGCATGGAAGAAATGACCGAGCAGATCAAGTCCATGTTCGCCGGCGTCGGCAATGCGCGCAAGAAGCCGCGCAAGATGAAGATCAAGGACGCGATGAAGCTGCTGGTCGAGGAGGAAGCGGCCAAGCTGGTCAACGAGGACGAGCTCAAGCAGAAGGCGATCGCCAACGTCGAGCAGAACGGCATCGTCTTCCTGGACGAGATCGACAAGATCGCCACCCGTTCCGAGCACGGCGGCGCCGACGTGTCGCGCGCCGGCGTGCAGCGCGACCTGCTGCCGCTGGTCGAGGGCACGACGGTGAACACCAAGTACGGGATGATCCGTACCGACCACATCCTGTTCATCGCTTCGGGCGCCTTCCACCTGTCCAAGCCTTCGGACCTGATTCCCGAGCTGCAGGGGCGCTTCCCGATCCGGGTCGAGCTGGAATCGCTGTCGATCGAGGACTTCAAGAGCATCCTGACCTCGACCGACGCCAGCCTGACCAAGCAGTACGAGGCGCTGCTGGCGACCGAAGGGGTGAAGGTCGAATTCACCGACGAGGGCATCCACCGCCTGGCCGAGATCGCCTTTTCGGTCAACGAGCGCACCGAGAACATCGGCGCGCGCCGCCTGTACACGGTGATGGAGAAGCTGCTGGAAGAGATCTCGTTCGCGGCCGGCGCCCAGCTTGACCAGCTGGTGCGCATCGATGCCGCCTACGTCAACGACCGGCTCGACAAGCTGGCGGTGAACGAGGACCTGTCGCGTTACGTGCTGTAAGGACCTGTCGCGCTACGTGCTGTATGGACCTATCGCGCTACGTGCTGTAAGGACCTGTTGCGCTACGTGCTGTAAGGGCCTGTTGCGTTACATGCTGTAAGGACCTGTCGCGCTACGAGCTGTAAGGACCTGTCGCGCTACACACTGTTAGGACCAGTCGCGCTACGAACTGTAATTAGGAAAGGAGACCCGCATGGCGAACAAGGCATTGGCGACAAGGCAGAAGATGCGCTTGCGGGTCGAACCCTCGCAGAATTTCGGTAAGCCCCGCAATCCGATCGCGGCCCTGGCCAAGGCTAGGAGCGCCGGGCCGCACGCCAAGCCCCTGTCGAGTGAAAGGCAGGCGGCCAAGCGGGAGCTAAAGAAGGCCAAGCTGGTGGCGGATGAGGACGAGTAATCACGAGTAATCAATTCTGTCCCGGTGATTCACTCTACGAGTTACCCCCATCGCAAAGCCTATTAGTCAACCGTAAAACCGTCGTTCCGGCGAAGGCCGGAACCCAAGTTTGCTGGCGGACCGTTAGCACGAAACGTTAGCGGCTTTCGACGAACTTGGATCCCGGCCTGCGCCGGGATGACGGTCTGGAGGCTAACGGCGCTGGGAACACCTCCACAGATCATTTCCCCTTGCGGGCGCTTCGGCGCCCGCCTTTTTTTGCGCGCCGGCTTTTGCGCGTCTGGCTTTTCGCGTCGGGCTTTGCGCGCCCTGCTTTTTGCATAGCCCACCTATTCTCGCAGCCCGCCTTCTTTGCGCACCGAGCCGCCCACCCCATGCATATCAATCCGCGCTTGTCCCCCACGCCCAAGGCCGGTAGAGTTTCTCCGTCACCCACTCCCGGATCCGCCATGAGCTCACCCGACCTCCTCCTCGACGTCCTGCGCGCCCAACTGCGCGCCGCCGGCATCACCTACAAGATGCTGGCCGAGCGGATCGAGGTCAGCGAATCGAGCGTCAAGCGCATGTTCGGACAGAAGGACATGGCCTTGTCGCGCCTGGCCCAAATCTGTCAGGTCAGCGGCATCGCCATGGAAGACGTGCTGCGCGGCGCGCTCGAGAACCGGCCCCAGCTCGAAGCCCTTACCCTGCCCCAGGAAACCTCGCTGGTGGCGAACCCGCGCCTGCTGCTGGTGGCGATCTGCTGCCTCGGCCACTGGAGCATCGAGCAGATCCTCGAAACCTACCGCCTCACCGAACCGGAATGCATCAAGCTGCTGGCCGAACTCGACCGCCTGGGCCTGATCGAACTGAAACCCCTCAACCGCTACACCCTGCGCGTGTCCAACGCCTTCCGCTGGCTGCCGGACGGCCCGGTGCAGCGCTTCTTCCGCGAACACGTGGTCGCGGATTATTTTTCGGGGGGGTTCAATGGGCCGGGCGAGACCCTGATGTGCCTGCCGGCGCGGCTGTCCAGCGCCAGCGCCCAGGAAGTGAATGGGCGCATCGGCCAGCTGGCCGCCGAGCTGGCGCGCCTGCACCGCAACGACCGCCGTTTGCCGCCCGAGGAGCGCGAAGGCTTCACTCTGCTGGTGGGCTTGCGCTCCTGGGAGTTGGCGGCCTTCACCGCCCTCAGGCGCTGAACGCCGCCCCGGACCGGCTTACTGCGCCACCGGATTCGCGCCGACCGGGCTGTTGACCGAGCGGGTCGGCGGCGGCATCTGCAGCTGGTTCGGGGGCGGCGGCATGTTCGGGTTGCCGCCCATATTGTTCGCGTTGGTCGGATTGGCCGGATTATTCGGGTTATCCGGGTTGTTCGGATTGTTCTGATTGTTGGGGTCGAACTGCTGGTCGTCCTGGGGATCGTTGGCCGGCTGGGCGTTCTCCGGCGTGGTGGGCGTCCCGCGCGGGCCACCGCCCGCCGGCGGCATGCTCTGCATGGTCGGCGGCGCGCTCACCACGCCCGGCGAGGTCTGGGGCTCGACGCCCGGAGGCGGCGCCATGCCCACCGGGCCCGCCACAGGCGGCGCGGGCGGCGCGCCGGGGGCGCCGCCGTTGCTGCGGGTGTCGAGCGCGAGCTCGACCCGCTTCATCACCCCCCCATCGGACAGCATCACGTATTTCGGGTGCACTTCCTGCACCACCACGCCCGGCGCGATCTCGCGCCCCACCCGCACCGCCACCGGTGGCGCGCCGTCGGCCACGATGATCACCGCGCTGTTGGGGCCGGCGGCGACGACGCCGGTCAGCTGGAAGTTGGAAATCGCCGCCACCGAGGGCTGGCCGCCGAACAGGGTGGCGGCCGCGTCCGGGCTGGGCTCGGCCTGGCTGGCGATCGGGGCCGCCGCCAGCGGACGCTGCTCCGGCTTGTACAGCTGCAAGATCCAGTAGGCGATCGAGGCCGCCAGCAGGATCAGGGCGAACAGGGTGAGGAGGAGAGGCAAACGCTTGTTCATGGTCTTGTGGTCTTCAGCGTACCAGCTGGTTGATTTCAATGATCGGCATCAGCACCGCCAGCACGATCAGCAGCACGACCAGGCCCATGGCCAGGATCAGCACGGGTTCGAGCAGGCCGGCGATGGTCAGGGTGCGGCGCTCCAGGTCGGCCTGCTGGGAGTTGGCGGCGCGCTCCAGCATGGCCGGCAGCTCGCCGGTGACTTCGCCGGCGCGGATCATGTGCACCAGCATCGGCGGGAAGTGCTTCTGCACCGAGAGCGCGCGCGCCAGGCTCACGCCCTCGCGCACGCTGGCGGTGGCCTGCTCGACCAGCTCGCGCATGGCGACGTTGGACAGGGTGTCGCGGCTGGTGTCGAGGGCGCGCAGGATGGGCACGCCGGAGCCAGTGGTGATCGCCAGGGTGCTGGCGAAGCGCGCGGTGTTCAGGCTGCGCTCGAACTTGCCGTAGATGGGCGCGTTCAGCAGCCAGGTATGCCAGCGCCGCTTGAGCTCCGGGTTGCGCAGCGCGCGCCGCCACAGCCAGAAGGCGCCGACCAGCAGGATGGCGACGTAGATGCCGTAGGCGCGCACGAAGTCCGAGATCGCCAGCATCATCACCGTCAGGAAAGGCAGCTTCTGCTTGGTATTGGCGAACACAGAGACGATCTGCGGCACCACGTAGGTGAGCAGGAAGATCACGATCGCGAACGCGACCACGGTGACGATGGCCGGATAGGTGAAGGCCAGGCGCACCTTCTGCACCAGGGCGTTGCGGCGCTCGATGTAGTCCGCCAGGCGCGACAGCACGCGCGCGAGCTGGCCGATCTGCTCGCCAGAGGCAACCAGGCCGCGGTAGATCTCGGCGAAGTCGCGCGGGTGGCGCGACAGCGCCGCCGAGAACGAGGCGCCGCCCATGACCTCGGCGCGGATCGAGGCGATCAGGTCGCGCATATAGGGCCGCTCGGCCTGCTCCAGCAGGGCGGTGAAGGCCTGCTCCAGCGGCAGCCCGGCTTCCAGCAGGCTGGCCAGCTGGCGCGTGAACAGGGCCAGCTCAACCTGGGACAGGCGCTCGCCGAAGCCGCGCGAACGGGCCGCGCCGGATTCGTCGACCTGGGCCGCGATCGCCTCCACGGTGAGCGGCGTCAGGCCCTGGGTGCGCAGGTCGGCGCGCGCGGCGCGCGGGCTGTCGGCGTTGACCACGCCCTTGCGGGTCGAGCCGCCGGCGTCGACCGCCTCGTAACGGAAGGCCGGCATCGCTTAGTCCTTCACCACGCGCAGCAGCTCGGCGCGGGTGGTGGTGCCGTCGGCGACCCAGCGCTCGCCATCGTCGCGCATGGTCTTCATGCCGCCCTTGAGCGCGGTGTCGCGGATCTCGGCTTCCGACACCTGGTTGTGGATCTGGGCGCGGATTTCCTCGGTGGTCTCGAGCAGCTCGTAGACGCCGACCCGGCCGTGGTAGCCGGTGTGGCCGCAGCGCTCGCAGCCGACCGCCTGCCAGCCGTGATTCAGGTCCTGGGTCTTGCAGTGCGGGCAGAGCTTGCGCACCAGGCGCTGGGCCATCACGCCCAGCAGGGAGGACGACAGCAGGAAGGGTTCGATCCCCATGTCCAGCAGGCGGGTCACGGCCGAGGCGGCGTCGTTGGTGTGCAGGGTCGCCAGCACCAGGTGGCCGGTGAGTGAGGCCTGCACCGCGATCTGGGCGGTTTCGAGGTCGCGGATCTCGCCGATCATGATCACGTCCGGGTCCTGGCGCAGGATGGCGCGCAGGGCCTTGGCGAAGGTCATGTCGATGCGGGCGTTGACCTGGGTCTGGCCGATGCCGTTCAGGTCGTACTCGATCGGGTCTTCCACCGTCATGATGTTGGTGGTCGAGGCGTTCAGGCGCGACAGCGCCGCGTACAGGGTGGTGGTCTTGCCCGAGCCGGTCGGGCCGGTGACCAGCACGATGCCGTGCGGCTGGTTGATCAGGCGGTCGAACTGGGGCAGCATGTCCGGCGCCATGCCCAGGTGGCTGAGGTCGAGCCGGCCGGCTTCCTTGTCCAGCAGACGCAGCACGGCGCGCTCGCCGTGGCCGGTGGGCAGGGTCGAGACGCGCACGTCGACCGGCTTGCCGCCCACCCGCAGGGTGATGCGGCCGTCCTGGGGCAGGCGCTTCTCGGCGATGTCGAGCTGGGACATGATCTTGATGCGCGAGATCAGGGAAGCGTGGATGGCCTTCTTGGGGCGCACGATGTCACGCAGCGCGCCGTCGATGCGAAAGCGCACCACCGAGGTCTGCTCGAAGGGCTCGATGTGGATGTCGGACGCGCCCTCGCGCAGCGACTGGGTCAGCAGCGCGTTGATCATGCGGATCACCGGAGCGTCGTCGGAGGATTCGAGCAGATCTTCGATGGCCGGCACGTCCTGCAGCAGCTTGGTCAGGTCGAGGTCGGCGTCGAACTCGTCGGCGACCTGGGAAGCGTCGCCGCCGGCGCCCGCATAGGCGCTGGCGATCGCGTCGTCCAGCTCGCCGCGCTCGAGGCGGCGCAGGGTGATGCGCCCGAAGCGGCGCGAGACCTCGGCGATGGCGGCCGGCGAGGTGGCGCCGGAGACCAGCACTTCCACCGGATGGCCGGGTTCGTCGCCGCCGCGCGCCAGCACGCCGTGGTCGCGTGCAAAGGCGTAAGGCAACAGGTTGTTCATGATGAACTCACTTCTGGTTCTGGGGCTGCACCGGGCGGAACTGCGACGCCGCGCCCGGGCCTGGCGCCGGGCCCTGGCTGGCCGGCTGGCCGGCGCCGGGCTGGCCTTCGCCATTGACCGGACGCGGCGGCTGGTTGAGGCCGGCAGGCGGCACCGTGGCCATGTTGCCGCCCGAGGGCGGCTGGCCCTGGGTCAAGGGTGGCAGCACGGGGGCGCCGAGATCGCGCACCAGCGGGGTCGACTCCGGCTGGCCGGTGGCGCCCGCCGCGCGCATGTATTCGTAACGGTCCATCGCCAGCGAATTCGAGGCTTCCTTGCTGCGCACCACCACCGGACGCAGGAAGACCATCAGGTTGGTCTTGACGCGGCTGCGGGTGCGGTACTTGAACAGGTTGCCGATCACCGGGATGTCGCCCAGGCCGCGCACTTTCTCTTCGCCATCGCCCTCGGTGTCCTCGATCAGGCCGCCGAGCACGATGATCTGGCCGTCGTCGGCCAGCACATTGCTCTCGATGGCGCGCACGTTGGTGGTCAGGCCCGAGGCCGCGTTGCGGGTGGACGGATCGACGCTCGAGTTTTCGTGGTAGATCGCCATCTTGATCGTGCCGCCTTCCGAGATCTGCGGGCGCACCTTGAGCAGCAGGCCGACGTCACGGCGGTCGACGGTCTGGAAGGGATTGCCGCCGCCGGTGGTGGTGTTGGTGGCGTACGAACCCGTGATGATGGGAACGTTCTGGCCGACCTTGATCGTCGCCAGTTCGTTGTCCAGCGTGATCATGTTCGGTGTCGACAAGATGTTGGCGTTGCCGTCGTTTTCAAGGGCGCGCGCCACCGCGCCCAGGCCGAGCTCGCCGCCCACCTGGCGGAAGATGCCGAGCGTCAGGCCGCCCGGCACGGTCGGCACCGAGGTGCCCGAGAAGCCGTTGCGCGCCGCCGCCGCCAGGTTGACGATGCTGTTGCCGGGGCTGCCGCCGGAGAAGCTCTGCACGCCGCCGATGCGGTACTTGCTGTCGCTGTCGCCCGAGGCGCCGATCCACTGCACGCCGAATTCCGAGGCCTTGTTGGAGGTCACTTCGACCACCAGGGCTTCGATGTAGACCTGGGAGCGGCGCACGTCGAGCTGGTCGATGACGGCGCGCAGGTTGCGGTAGACCGCGTCCGGCGCGGTGATGATCAGGCTGTTGGTCGAGGCGTCGGCCTGGATGAAGCCGGAACCCGCGCCGCCGCCGGCCCCGCCCGCGGTGAGCTGGCTCTGCTGGCCGAAGGTATTGCCGGTGCCGGCCATGCCGGCGCTGCTCTGCTGGCCCTGCTGGCCGCCGAGTCCGCCGCCGCCGAAGGCGCCGCCTTGGCTGCCGGCCTGGATCGAGCCGCCCGAGGTGCCCTGCTGCTGTACCGGCACCGCCGAAGCGTCCTGCGAGACCACGGCGCGCAGGGTCTGGGCCACGCGGCTGGCGTCGGCGTTCTTCAGGTAGACCACGTGGATATTGCCCTGGGTGGTGGTGGGCTGGTCGAGGCGGGCGATCAGGTTCTTGGCCAGGTTGGCGCGCGCCGGCGAGGGGGCGCGCACGATGACCGAATTGGTGCGCGGGTCGGGCAGCACGGTCACGCGGCCGGAATCGCCGCCGGCCGCGGGTTCCATCAGCCGGGTGACGAGCTGGGCCACGTCGCTGGCGATGCCGTTGCGGATCGGGATCACGTCGAGGTCGGCCGCCACCGGGGCGTCGAGGGCGGCGATGATCTTGGCCAGGCGGCGCAGGTTGTCGGCATAGTCGGTAATGACCAGGGTGTTGTTGCCCGGGTTGGCCATGATCGAGTTGTTGGGCGAAATCAGCGGACGCAGCACGGCCGTGAGGTTGGCCGCCGACTCATAGGACAGGTAGAACACCTGGGTCGCGATCTGGTCGCCGGTGGCGCGGCTGGCGCGCGTGCCGCCCACCTGGGTGGGCGAGGACTGCAGCTTGGCTTCGGCCTCGGGCACGACCTTGGCGTAGCCGTCGCCGCTGGTGACCACGGCGAAACCCTGCAGGCGCAGCGCCGAGGTCAGCAGGCGGAAGGCTTCGGCCTTGCTGAGCGACTTTTCCGACTGCAGGGTGAGCGTGCCCTTGACGCGCGGGTCGATGATGAAGGTCATGCCGGTGTAGTGGCCGATCGCCTTGATCACCGATTCGATGTCGGCATTCACGAAGCTCAGCGCGGCGGCATTGGCCTGCTCCTGGGCCAGCACCGGCAGCGGCGCGACCGAGGTGGCGGCGAAGCAGCACAGCATGGCGCCGGCGGCGAGGCGGCGCAGCGCCGGAATCTCGTAGGTGGTACGGAAATTTTTCTTCATTATCTGAACTCGAGTGCGATTACGTTTTTGCCGTTCACCATGCGTCGCTGGCCCAGCAGGTTCAACATGTTACCCAGCGTATCTTCGTAGCCTTCGGCGGCCGTTGCCTGCCCGGAAAAGCGCAGACGTCCATTTTGCAGCATTCCCGAACCCGACAGCAGCAGCGCGCCGCGAACGGTGCGCAGGCTCAAATCGGCCTGCGGCCCGCGCCAGTCCATCAGCATCTCGTAGCTGCCGAGCGGTTTGACCGGAGACAGGCGCGAGCCCATGTCGGTCATGGACAGCACCGTGCGGCCCTGCACCGCGACGCTCTGCGGCTGGCGCAGCAGGTCGAGGGTATTCCAGGTGAGCTTGATGACGCCGCTCAGGGCCAGTGTGTTGAGCGGCGCTCCGAGGCCCGCCAGGCCTTCGGCCGGCAGCAGCAGTTCGCCGGCGCTGACCTGCCACTGCGACCACGAGCCTTCGATGCGCACCGGCTGCGCCAGTGCTTGCGGGTTCTCCAGTTCCATGCTGACCTGGCCGAACATCACCAGGGGCGAAAGTTTCCATGCGAAACGTCCAGGCAGCAGCGGCGTGACCGCTCCACCCGCGCCCGGCGCCCCGCCGATAAAGGCCGAGCCGTTCCACAGCGTACCCTGCGCATCCCCCAGAGTCAAACGGCCGCCGGTCTGGCGTTCGACCATGGGGCCGAGCCAGGCGGCGGGCAGGAAGGCCAGGACGGTCAGCAGCACCGCCAGCAGCACCGCCCCGCCCCACAGCAGCGCGCGCCTCATTGGGGGGGCGCGCTGCCCTGGCGCAGCGTGAGCGTGGCGTCGACCTGGCCGAGGGCGGTCTGGGCGCTGAAGGCCGCGTCCTGCACCAGCACCCGGTTCTCGCGGCGCTGGGCGTCGAGCCAGGCCATCAGGTTGGCGAAGGACACGCCCTTGAATTCCATCTTGGCATATTCGCCGGTCATGGTGAGCGAAGCGGCGGTGAGGCCGCGGCTGGCCAGGCTGGCCGTGAGCCCTTCGCGCGTCATCGGCGTCACGCTCGGCGCCGGGGTCGCGGCCACGGCCTGGGCCTCGGCAGCCAGGGCCTGCATCTGCGCGGCCTGCTGGCGCAGCTGTGGCAGGGAACGGCGCAGCTGCTCGCGGCCGCTCAGCGCGGGATCGATGAAGATGCTGTAGACCAGGGCCAGGCCGACCACGACGGCGCCGATGGTGAGCATGCGGCGCTCCTGGTCGGTGCGCGCGATCCAGTAGGCGAGCGCGCGTTCGCGCAGCGCTCCGATGCGGGTTGCGAGGTTCATGGGGTGGCTCCTGTGCTGCGGATCACCCAGGTGGCGGGCGCCGTTTCCTCCAGGCTCAGGTTGCGCGCCGCCAGCGCCGTCTTGAGCTGGCCGGTCACGGAAGGATCGATGGTGTCGGGCTTGACCCGCACGGTGAGTGCGCGCTCGCGGAATTCCATCGAGGCGATGCCGGGCTGGCGCCCGAGTGCGCGGATGGCTTCGCCGACGGCGGCGGCGATCCAGTGGAACTCGTCGGGGGCGACCTGGCCGCTGCCGGCCTTGGCGCGCGCGATGTTCTGGCGCATCTGGGCCACCGGGTCGATCGCCGGCTGGTTCGGATAGACCGAGCGGAACACCTGGGTGATCTGCTGGCGCACGCCGTCGGCCTCGCGCTTGAGGCGCAGCCATTCGATGTTCAGGCCGACGATGTTGACCACCGCCGCCAGCAGGGCCAGGCGGATCGGCCAGCGCCAGCGGCTCCAGTCGCGCTGGGCCACGCCGGCCGCGCCCAGGCCCTGCACCAGGTCGATCGGGCAGCTCCTGGCGCCGGCGATCCAGTGGGCCCAGCCCTCGCTCTCGAGGGTGATGCCGGGACCGGCCTCGGCCAGCAGGACCTGGTATTCGCCCAGCTGCTCGTGCGGCACGTAGAGGTTGAGCGGGGCGTCGCCCGACAGCGCGCGCGCCGTCTGCAGCACCGCGGCCGGGCTGGCGTCCAGGGCCAGGCCCAGGCCTTCGTACTGGCTCTGGCGCATGATGAGTTCGCCGTTGCCGATGGCGGCGCTGACGCTGCCCGGCTGCAGGGGCAGGCAGAGCTGGGCCGGCATGGCGGCCACGGCGCGCGCGCCCTGGCCCAGCACGGTGCGCACGATGGGCTCGAGCCAGTCGCGCTGGACCACGGCCACCGGACGGCGGCCGTCGGCGAGCTGGGGACCGGCCACCAGCACGCAGTCGAGCGGGTCGCCCAGGATGTGTTCCTCGACCAGGGCCGGCAGGGCCGCGCGCAGGCGCGCCCCGGTCAGCGGCGGGGCCTGGACCGTCAGCAGGTTGACGTCGGCGCCGGCCAGCACCAGCACCACGCGGCGGCTGGCCGCGACCACGTCGCCCAGGTTGCGCAGCGGGCCTTCGCCCTGGTTGTCGATGGTGCCGCCTTCGGACACCAGCGCGAACCGGCACAGGGCGCCCTCGCCTTCGGCGCGGGCCGGGTGCCGTATGTAGAGAGTAGTCAAACGGTCTCGCTTTCTTCTAGTTCTGGCGGGTCCAGATCACCTTGGTGCCGCCCCCGATGATGTTGCCACGGCTGATCAGCGATTCAGCATTTAGTGCAGCCCGGTCGAGCCGGATGCGGCTTTGTACCAAAAAATAACTGCTTTGCACGTTGATATCGCCATCCTCGAACCCTTCCGTCGTCTTCAATTCAGATTTGAACTGGTTGAGGTCGCGCCAGGGCGCACGCTTGCGCCGCTCCACCAGCACGTTCGCCTCCGACAGCGAATACCCCGGCAGCACTGCCGCCAGCACCTCGGCCGGGGCGGTATTGACGTTCACCGGCGTCCGCGCCGGCAGCACGGTCACGAAGGGGCGCAGGGTCTGCACCACCTCGGGTGTGAAACCTTGCAGGCTCAGCAGGTCGTCGACCCGCATCAGCGGCATCGGCGTGCCGGTGATGCCGGCCGCCTCGCGCGTGCTGCCGCTGGCGTCCGCGCCACCGCCCTGCTGCCCGCCCTGCTGCCCGCCCTGCGGGTTGCCGGGGTCGGTCGGCACCGCCGGCGGCGGCTGACCGGCCGCCACCAGCAGGGCCGCGCGCTGCGCAAGTCGGCCATCCAGGCGCAGGTTGACCAGCAGCCGGTTGAAGATCGCCTGCTGGTGGGGATCGACGATCCCGTCCTTTGCCAGGTTAGTAAGATTGTAACGCGAGCTCGCGTCGATAATGTTGCCGGACAGCGAAGCGTCGAAGTTTTCGCCTTCGATGCGCTCGCGTTCGATGTACTGGTCGAGCCGGGTCTCGGCCAGCGGGGTGGCCCAGACCTGGTCGAGCGAGGTGTAATCGCCGGTGTAATTGCTCGGGCGCAGGACAACGCTGGCCCAGTCGAGGGCGCCGCGCAGGATCCACTGGGTCTGCAATTGCAGGCGCTGGTTTTCCATGGAGCGTACCTGGACCTGCTGCTGCCAGAACAGGCTGGCCACGATGGAAATGGCGAGGGTGGTCAGGAGCAGCGCGGTGACCACGGCGACGCCGCGCTGGCGCTGGAGGAAGGCCGGAGGCATGGTGCGCATCAGGTGCCTCCCAGCAGGAAGGCTTTCATCAGCGGCGCGGGGACATTGCGCACGCTGAGCGCGACCTGCACGCCGGTGGGCTCGGACAGGTTGCCCGGCAGGGCCGGCTGGCCGGCCGGCGTGGCCAGCGGCGGCAGCGCCTGCTGCTGCGCGAGCAGCGGATCACCGACTATGCGCGCCGGATCGTTGCGCCAGGCATTGCTCTGCCAGGCCTGGACCTGCATGGCCAGCACCCCGCCCTGCAGGGCCACCGGCGGCGCGTTCTGGGCCGGGGCGTCGCCGGCCATGGCTTCCCACAGCTGTTCGAGCTGGACCAGGTCGCGCGTGCCGGGGGTCTCGCGGCGCAGCAACTGGCCGCCGACCACGCGGTAGGACACGACCTGCAGGCGCGAGGATTCGTTCTCGACATAGACCTTGCGCACCAGGGTCAGGCGGTCGGCGTCCCATTGCAGGTAGGGGCGGCGGCCGATCACGTCGGCCCCGGCGATATGGGCGAAGTCGCTCTGCATCTGGGCGAAGGCGAGCTGCATGCCGCGCGTGGCCTCCATCTGCTCGGTCAGGATGATGCGGCCGCGCACGATGCCGTCCAGCCCCCGCCAGCCGAGCACGGCCACGATGGCCAAGATCGAGATCGCCACCAGCAGCTCGACCAGGGTAAAACCGCGCTGGGGTTTCATATCGGTGAGGGCCTCAGGACGAGTTGGACCAGTTTGACAATCCGCCGGCCGGGATTGTCGACGTCGAAGACCGACACTTCGATGCGGCGCAACAGCGGGTTGGGGCTGGTAAAGACTTCTTCCTCGCACATGAGATTAAGGTCGCCTTGCGGGCAGGGAAAGCTGCGCCGCCCGACCTCGGGGAATTCGCGTCCGATGCGGATCTGCACCAGGCGGTTCTCGGCCGACCAGGTCGCCATCATGGAGGCGCGCAGGTTGGACGAGTTGGCGGTCAGGCTGCCGACCGCGCGCAGGCCGGCCGAGAGCGCGGTGCCGACGATGACCAGGGCCACCAGCACCTCGAGCAGGGTGAAACCGCGGGAGGGGGCGCGCATCGTCATTCGACCGTGAAATGGCCAACGCCGTCGGCGCGGATGGCCACGGCGTTGCCGCCGCTGGCCAGGGTCAGGAGGAAGGGCTTGTCGACCGGCTCGCGCCCGAAGGTGATGCGCAGGGTCTCGCCAGCGGCGCTGGCGCCGGCCGGTTCCAGCACCAGCTGCAGGGGGGCGTTCTTGAAGCCGCGCTCGCGCAGCAGGTCGTCGCGGGTGACCGGCTCCCAGCCGGTGTCGCCGCGCACCATGAAGCGGTAGCGCTCGCCGTTGGCCTCGAAGGCCACCAGGCGGTTGCGCACGATGGCCTCGTCGCGCGCCAGTTGCAGCAGCAGCGCCAGGCGCTGGGCTTCCTGCTGCAGGTCCTGGCGCGGGCTGGGGATGGCGTTGAGCGAAGCCAGGCCGAGCGTGATGCCGATGATGACCATCACGACCAGCAGCTCCACCAGGGTGAACCCGGTGGCCTTGCGCAGCGGGCGCGGGGCCGGGATCAAGAAAACTTACTCCCAGGAACCGACGTCCGCATCCTCGCCGGTGCCGCCGGGCTGGCCGTCGGCGCCCAGCGAGAACACATCCACTTCGCCGTGGATGCCGGGCGAAAGGTATTGGTAGCTATTGCCCCAGGGATCCTTGGGCAGCTTCTCGATGTAGCCGCCATCCTTCCAGCCGTTGGCGGCCGGGCCCGAGGTCGGCTTGGTGATCAGGGCGGTGAGGCCTTGCTCGGTGGTGGGATAGCGCTGGTTGTCCAGCTTGTAGAGCTTGAGCGCCTGCATCATGGTGGCGATGTCCACCTTGGCGGCGGTGACGCGCGATTCGCCGGTGCGGCCCAGCAGCTTGGGCACGACCAGGGCGCCCAGGATGCCGATGATGACCACGACGACCATGATCTCGACCAGGGTGAAACCCTTGGCGGAGCGGCGGCGCTGCGTGCGTTGCATGTCGATGTGCATAAGTGAGCTTGTGGTGAAACGTTTGGAAGCGGAACAGTATAAGCCCGAAATGTGACAGGCTTGCTTAGACGGGGCTTACCGCCTGGGATGTGCAATTGTAAGACAGCTTGCCAATGGCAGGTTCACCCAATTGTACTCAGGTAGGGCGGGCGCAAACCGGGCAGGCGGGGTTGCGCGCCACCCCGATGGCGGTCCACTCCATGGCCCGGCCCTCGAGCAGGAGCAGGCGCCCGGCCAGGGGTTGGCCGATTCCTGCAATCAACTTCATGGCTTCGGCCGCCTGCACGGCGCCGACCACGCCGACCAGGGGGGCGAACACGCCCATGGTGCTGCAGGCCACGTCCTCGTACTGGCTGTCCTCGGGGAACAGGCAGGCGTAGCAAGGGGCGCCCTCGCGGCGCGGGTCGAACACCGAGAGCTGGCCGTCGAAGCGGATCACCGCCCCCGAGACCAGGGGCACGCCGGCCGCCACGCAGGCGCGGTTGACGGCGTGGCGGGTGGCGAAGTTGTCGCTGCAGTCGAGCACGACGGTGGCGCCGGCGGCCAGTTCCGCGAGGCGCTCGGGGCCGGCGCGTTCGCGCAGGGCGGTGACCTCGATGTCGGGGTTGATGGCCAGCAGGGCCTCGCGGCCGGACTCGGCCTTGGGCTGGCCGACGCGGGCGGTGGTGTGCATGACCTGGCGCTGCAGGTTGGTCAGGTCGACCTCGTCGTCGTCGACCAGGGTGATGCGGCCGACGCCGCCCGAGGCCAGATACAGGGCAGCGGGGGAACCCAGGCCGCCGGCGCCGATGACCAGGGCGTGGGCTTGCAACAGCGCTTCCTGGCCTTCGATGCCGATCTCGTCGAGGAGGATGTGGCGGGAGTAGCGCAGGAGTTGGGTGTCGTTCATGGGTGCTTTTAGGGCTGCGGGGCTGCGGGCAAACTTGGGTCCCCGCCTTCGCGGGGACGACGTACTCAAGGCGCGGGCCAACAGTTGCGCTGAACTCTGCCTCTAGCTTCAAGACCGTCGTTCCCGGCACTGCCGGAAACGACTCCCCGCGCAGGCGGGGACCCAAGTTACTCTTTACCTCGCGCAGCGCACTTATTTCTTAGGCGGCGCCTTGATCTCCGGCGGCTTGTGCTCCGCCCCCGGCAGCGGCTCCGGCGTCCGCTTGGCGCGATCCTCAGGCTCCTTGGCCAGCTGCACCGGCAGCCCCTTGAAGTGATTGATCGCCTGCGCCAGCTGGAAGTCGTCCTTGCCGCCGAACTCCAGCGGCTTGCGGTCCTTCAGCAGGGCGATGGCGCGGCGCTGCTGTTCCAGGCTGTCGGCCTTGGCCGGCGCCGAGGGGGCCTTGCCGTCCTTCTTCTCGCCTTCGGCCACCAGGTGGCGCTGCAGGTCGGCCTCGCGCACGCGCAGGGCGTTGAGCATGTCGCCGTCCGCCGTCTCGTGGACCCGCATGTCGGGCACGATGCCGGTCGCCTGGATCGGGCGGCCCTTCGGCGTGTAGTAACGCGCCGTGGTCAGCTTGATCGCGGTGTCGGCCGAGAGCTGGCGCAGGGTCTGCACCGAACCCTTGCCGAAGGTCGTGCTGCCCATCACGATCGCGCGCTTGTAGTCCTGCAGGGCGCCGGCCACGATCTCGGAAGCCGAGGCCGAACCGCCGTTCACCAGCACCACCATCGGCACCGTCTTGAGGGCGGCGGGCAGGCCGGCCAGCGGGTCGCCGCGCTGGGCGTAGTATTCGCGGCGGCCGTAATACACCGTGTTCGAGTCCGGCAACTGGCCCTTGGTCGAGACGATCACCTGGTCCGGCTTGGGCAGGAAGGCGGCCGAGACCCCGATCGCGCCAGGCAGCAGGCCGCCCGGGTCGTTGCGCAGGTCCAGCACCAGGCCCTTGATCTCGGGATGTTCGGCGTACAAGGCCTTGGTCTTCTTGGCCAGTTCTTCCAGGGTATTTTCCTGGAACTGGCTCACGCGCACCCAGGCATAGCCCGGCTCGACCATCTTGGCCTTGACGCTCTGGACATTGATTTCTTCACGGGTGACGGGCACCACCCAGGGCTGGTCCTCGCCGGGGCGGGCGATGGTGAGGGTGACCTTGCTGCCGGCCTTGCCGCGCATGCGCTTGATGGCCTCGTCCACATTCATGTTGCGCACCGGGACGTTGTCGATGCGGGTGATCAGGTCGCCCGCCTTGATGCCGGCCTTGTGCGCGGGGGTGTCCTCGATGGGAGAGACGATCTTGATGTAGCCGTCCTCGCTGGCGATTTCCACGCCCACGCCGACGAACTTGCCCTGCACGCTCTCGCGCATCTCGCGGAAGGATTTCTGGTCCAGGTAGACCGAATGCGGGTCGAGCGAGGCGACCATGCCGCCGATGGCTTCGGACAGCAGCTTCTTGTCCTCGACCGGCTCGACATAGTCGGTCTTGATCAGGCCGTAGACATCGGCCAGCTGGCGCAGTTCGTCGAGCGGCAGCGGCGTGCCGTTCTTCTGCGCATAGGCCGAGAACTGGAAGGAGGCGGCGACGCCGGCCACCATGCCCAGTCCGATCAGCCCCATGTTCTTTGCTTTGTTGCCCATGTGTGCCCCTAGAATTTGATCCATGCTGCCGGATCGAAGGCCTTGCCGCGATGCCTGAGCTCAAAGTATAGCCCCGATTCCTCGTTGCCGCCGGTATTGCCCGCACTCGCGATCACGTCCCCGCTCTTGACCATGTCGCCGGGGCGTTTCAGGAGGGCCGAGTTGTTCCCATAGATGGACAGGTACTCGCCGCCGTGGTCGATGATCACCACGTTGCCCCAGCCGCGCAGCCAGTCGGCGTGCACCACCCGGCCCGGGCCGACGGCCTTGACCTCGGCGCCTTCCGGAGCCTTGATGAACATGCCTTTCCAGGTCGGGCCGTCGCCACGGCGCGCGCCGAAGCGGGCGCCGATGCTGCCGTTCAGGGGCATGGTCAGGCGCCCGCGCAGGGCGGCGAAGGCCCCGGCCGGGGCCGGCGGCGCCAGGGTGACCTCGGGCGGCGGCGGCGCGCTCGGCCTGGTCTCCGCCGGCTTGGGCGGCGGCTCCTGCTCGGCCACCTTGGGCGGCTCGGGTTCGGGCGGCGGCGGCTTGGCGCCCGGCTTGGCGTTCTGCTCCGCCTTGGCGCGCGCGATGCGCTCGCGCTCGGCCTTCTCGGCGGCGGCCTTGGCCCTGGCCTCGGCACGCGCCTTGGCTTCCGCTTCGGCCTTGGCCTTGGCGGCGGCCAGGGCGGCCTGGCGGCGCGCCTCGGCCTCGGCCTGTTCACGGATCAGGCGCGACAGGCGATCGACCAGGCCACTCATGCGCTGTTCGTCGCGCTCCAGGCGGTCGGCCTGCTTGCGCTGCTCGGCCAGGCGGGTCGACAGGGTCTGCAGCAGCGCGGCGCGGCGCGCCTTTTCCTTTTCCAGCAGCGCCTTCTGGTCGCGCTGCTCCTCGGCGATCTCGTCCAGCTCCTGCTTGGCGTTCTCGACCTTGTCGCGGTTGGCCTCGACCTGGGCCAGGTTGGCGCGCAGCGAGCCCAGCAGGCGCGCCTGGGCCTGGGACACATAGCCCATCAGCTGGAGGTCGCGGCTGATGCGGTTGGGGTTGTCGCCGGAGAGCAGCAGCTTGATCCGGTCTTCGTTGCCGGCCACGTAGTGTTCGCGCAGCAGTTGCGACAATTGTTTCTTCTGAATAACAATTGTTTGGGAAAGGCGTTTCTGTTCGGTCGCCAGGTCTTCGAGGCGGGTGCTGGTCTCGGCCTGTTCCTCGGACAGTTCGCGCAGGGCGCGGTTGGCGTCGGAAATGGCAGCCTCGGACTCCGCCAAGGTGTCGGCGGCGTCTTCGCGCTGGTCCTCGGTGCGGCTGATCTCCTTCTTGATCGCCGCCAGCTTCTGCTGGATACCGGCGCGCTGCTTCTCCGCGGCCGCCTTCTGGCGGCTGCGTTCGGTCTGGCGCTGGGCAAGGGCGTCGGGGGACAGGCTCAGGCCCAGGAGGGCGCACAGCAGCGCGCTCCCGAGGAACTTCGTGGCAGGCAAACGCAAGACCTTACTTCGCCTTCCCTTGGTTGGCCACGGCCGCCATGGCGGCGGCGATCGCTTCCTGGTCGCCCAGGTAGTAATGCTTGATGGGCTTCAGGTCGGCGTCCAGCTCGTATACCAGGGGCTGGCCGTTGGGGATGTTCAGGCCCACGATGTCGGCGTCGCTGATGTTGTCCAGCATCTTGATGATGGCGCGCAGGCTGTTGCCGTGGGCCGAGATCAGGATGTTCTTGCCTGCGCGGATCTGCGGCGCGATTTCTTCGTCCCAGGCCGGCATGACGCGGGCCACGGTGTCCTTCAGGCATTCGGTCAACGGGATCTGCGACTTGTCCAGGCCGGCGTAGCGCGGGTCCTTGAAGGAGGTGCGCTCGTCGTTCTCGTCCAGGGCCGGCGGCGGGGTGTCGTAGCTGCGGCGCCAGACCAGCACCTGCTCGTCGCCGAACTTGGCGGCGGTCTCGGCCTTGTCCAGGCCCTGCAGGGCGCCGTAGTGGCGCTCGTTCAGGCGCCAGTCGTTCTTGATCGGCAGATACATCATGTCCATCTCGTCCAGCGCCAGCCAGAGGGTGCGGATGGCCCGCTTGAGCACCGAGGTGTAGGCGACGTCGAAGCGGAAACCGGCTTCCTTCAGCACGCGGCCCGCGGTCTTCGCCTCGTTGACGCCCTTCTCGGTCAGGTCGACGTCGGTCCAGCCGGTGAAGCGGTTTTCCAGGTTCCAGGTCGATTCCCCGTGGCGCATGAATACGATTTTGTACATAAGCTCTTCTCTGAAAAAAGGTGCGATTGAAATCCGGTCGAGCATCTATTTTATAATGCGCCGATTCAGTTCAACCATTGGAAGCCTTGTGAAATTCATCCTCGATAATATTTTCATTGTGGCGATCGCCGTGATTTCGGGCGGCGCCCTGCTCTGGCCCGCCCTGGCGCCGCGCGGCAAGCGCGTCTCGCCGCTGCAGGCCACCCAGATGATCAACCGTGGCAAGACCCTGGTGCTGGACGTGCGCAGCGCCGACGAATACGCGGCCGGCCATGTGCGCGACGCCAAACACATCGCACTGGCAGACTTGGCCAATCGCATCGGCGAGCTGGACAAGTCCAAGGGCCGCACCGTCATCGTCGTCGACGGCAACGGATCGCGCGCGGACAAGGCAACCCGTCAGCTGGCTGCCGCCGGCTTCGAGGATGCCCACGCGCTGGAAGGCGGCGTGGCCGCCTGGACCGCGGCCGGCCTGCCGCTGACCAAATAACCGATATTGGAAGGAAGCATCATGAGCCAACACGTCGTTCTCTACCACACCGCCAGCTGCCCCTATTGCGTGCGCGCCGAGCGCCTGCTCGAAGCCAAGGGCGTGACCGACATCGAACGCATCCGCGTCGACCTCGATCCCGAGCAGCGCCAGATCATGATGCAGCGCACCGGCCGCCGCACCGTGCCGCAGATCTATGTGGGCGAGACCCACGTCGGCGGTTTCGACGACCTCTACGCCCTCGACCAGGCGGGCCGCCTGGACCCGCTGCTCAAGGGCGAATGATGCAGCGGTGGACGGCGCGTCCGTCCACCTGAGGGGCGGGTCAAGCGCCCGGGAAAGCGCTATTGCATCCAAATTGATTTTGATACAATTGCCTTCGCGTTTGACCAACGCACCCTGAACGGCGGGATATCATGCCGTTCTCCACAATTTCAACGAAAGCGTTCCATGTCTGACGAAAACCTGCAACCCGTATTCCAAATCCAACGCGTCTACCTGAAAGACATGTCGCTGGAACAACCGAATTCGCCGTCGATCTTCCTGGAACAGGAAGCCCCGGGCATCGAAGTGTCGCTGGACGTCGGCGCCGAGAGCATCGCTGAAGGCATCTACGAGTCGACCGTGACCATCACCGTCACCGCCAAGGTCAAGGACAAGGTCGCCTTCCTGGTGGAAGGCAAGCAGGCTGGCATCTTCGAAGCCCGCAACATCCCTGCCGAGCAAATGGATCCGCTGCTGGGCATCGGCTGCCCGAACATCATCTACCCGTACCTGCGCGCCAACATCGCCGACGTGATCAGCCGCGCCGGTTTCCCGCCGGTGCACCTGGCCGAGATCAACTTCGAGGCGTTCTACCAGCAGCGCCAGGCCGCCATGGCCCAGGCTGCGACCACTCAGCCGAGCTAAGCTGTTTCTTCGGGACGCCGCCCTGGCGGCGTCCCTTCCTGCCTTCGTTCTTCCTTAAGGCGCCCCGGTTTCCGAATCACCCCAGGCCCGCCATGACCACTTCCCGACTTCTCGCAGGCTTGCTCTTCCTGGCAGCCTCGCATGCCCACGCCTTCGACTTCAAGTCCGTGGGCAGGCCGATGGCCATCCTCTACGACACCCCTTCCGCCAAGGGCAACAAGCTGTACGTGGCGCCGGCAGGCATGCCCCTGCAGGTGATGCTCAGCTATGGCGAGTGGGTCAAGGTGCGCGACATGAACGGCGACGTGGCCTGGACCCAGGCGCGCGCGCTCTCGCCGCGCCGTAACGTGCTGGTGCGTAATCCCGGCGCCAAGGTGTTCAGCGAGGCCGACGAGGGCGCGACCGTCCTGATGACGGCCGACAAGGGCGTGCTGCTCGAGCTGGTCGACCCCAAGGCCCTGACCTGGGCCCGGGTGCGCCACCGCGACGGCATCATCGGCTACATCAAGGTCTCCGACGTCTGGGGTCTGTGATGGCCGACAGTAATTCCATGCAACAGAACAAACACCCATCCAAGATCACCGTGCTGGGCGCCGGCGCCTGGGGCACGGCGGTCGCCATCGCCCTGGCCGCGCGTCACGACGTGCTGCTGTGGGGCCGCAACCCGCAGCAGATGGCGCAGGCCGAGGCGGCGCGCGACAACCTGACTTACCTGCCGGGCCATCCTTTTCCTCCGGCGCTGCGCGTAGGCAGCGACTTCGAGGCGGCGCTGCGCCACGTGAGCGATGCTTCGCCCGAGCAGGCGCCGATCCTGATCGCGGCCTGCCCGGTGGCCGGCCTGCGGCCGCTGCTGGAACAGCTGCGCGGGCGCGCGATTCCCAACCTGGTCTGGCTGTGCAAGGGCTTCGAGGCCGGCACCGGCCTGCTGCCGCACCAGGTGATGGCCGAGGTGCTGGGCGACGCGGTGCCGGGCGCGGCCTTGTCCGGCCCCTCTTTTGCCCAAGAAGTGGCGCGCGGCCTGCCGTGCGCGCTGAGCGTGGCTTCGACTTCGGCGACGCTGCGCGAGCGCGTGGTGGCCGCCGTGCACGGCGGTAACCTGCGCGTGTATGCCTGCGACGACCTGGTGGGTGTCGAGGTGGGCGGCGCGGTCAAGAACGTAATGGCGATCGCCACCGGCGCGGCCGATGGGCTGGGGCTGGGATTGAATGCGCGCGCGGCGCTGATCACGCGCGGGCTGGCGGAGATCACCCGGCTGGGCGTGGCCCTGGGCGCGCAGGCCGGGACCTTCATGGGGCTCACCGGCATGGGCGATCTGATCCTGACCTGCACCGGGGACTTGTCGCGCAACCGGCGCGTGGGCCTGGCGCTGGCCCAGGGCAAGGCGCTCGATACCATCGTGGCCGAGCTGGGGCATGTGGCGGAAGGCGTGCCTTGTGCGAAGGCGGTGCGCGAACTGGCGCGCGGCATGGGGGTCGAGATGCCGATCACCGAGGCGGTGGCTGGGGTGCTGTTCGATGGCGTGGCTGCGCCGGAGATGGCGGCCAAGTTGCTGGCGCGGGATCCGAGGGTGGAGTTGGCCTGAGCTTGCTGCTTGGGTTTGCAGCTGTTCTCGCAAACTTGGGTTCCCGCCTGCGCGGGAACGACGTGCTTAAGCAGCGGTCCAGAAAAATTTCTGTGGCATGCGCCTCATGAACGTCGTTCCCACGCAGGCGGGAACGACGTGCTGAAGCAGCGAGTCAG